>ONLM01000132.1 GCA_900318695.1 uncultured Eubacteriales bacterium
ATACAAAGTCACCTTCCGAGTGGCTGTAGGTATCATTGATTTCTTTGAAGTCATCAATGTCTGTCATGATGAGAGACCATGGATGATCCGGTTTTTTGGAACCGTATTGGTAGATTCTGCGTTCGATTTCTCCGCGATTCCATAATGTAGTCAGTGCATCGGTGGTCGCCTGTTTCAGAAGTACGGTCAGCTGCTCATTGGCATCCTGTAATTCTCCGGTCATGGTGTTGATAAAGTTTGCCAGGCGACTTGCCAAAGACAATATACTGGTGTCAGTTGTATCGGCAGGGATTTCAAAGTCCTTGCCGGATTTTCCCTCTCGCATTGCCACGAAAACAAGGGAAAGATTATTTAAATAAGTGGTTCCCTGATAGCGTAATATTTCACCGAGGAAGCAACCACCAAATAAAGGGGCGATTTTACGAAGAGGAGTTATGTCCGGATTTGTTTCATTGCCCCAAAAGAGTTTACGCCCCAGACAAGTAAAGATGGAAATGGTCTCCGGGCGAAATGCCTTTATAGAAGGGATCTGTTCTTTTATAGTTTGAATGATAGAATCTGAATCGCCATAAGACAGGCGTACGGTACTGCCTTCCGGGACATAGGATGACATTATAATGGCACCGGACTCAGTACAGCTTTTTGCGTGCCGAATATAGGTATTCCCGTCAGGCTCTGTAACAACGAATGGAAATTCTAATGTATTATAGAAAAAATTACGGTCGTTCGGAATTTTCAGATAATGGTTGTATATATTATAGGCCGGTGCGTCGTTTAAAGAATATACGATGTCCCGTTCGGAATGAGTCACTTGAATTGGAAAACCGATGGGTTTCCATCCATTGATACGGTCAGCCATTAGATAAAGATCCGGTCCGCAGTATGAAATCAAAACAAAGCTGTTTTTCGGGCAGAGAGACTCCTTACATCTTACAAATGCCGGATGCAGATCATCAAATATGGAAACGCCACCAAAAACGGCAATCTCTTCCGGAAGCGAGTCAAAAATAGACAAAACGCGAAACAGATGATCCGGAGACAGAGAAGAAAGGATTTCAATGCCGCGGAGATCTGTCAGGGAAAAGACTTGTGTACGAAGCTGCTCTTCAACAAGATCCAGGTCATTTGCAGAGAAGCACTGAATGTTTACAGCAGTGGAAGGCTGTTCAAATACAGTAAGAGTGACCGTAAAATCTTCGTCTGTAAAATGCTGGTTTGCGATTTCGCCTGCGCTGGTACATGCCACATAAGGCACATTCGGAAGAAGGCTTTCAAACAGCCGGAGAATCTTCTGTAAAACAGAATCGGTCTTCGGGCTAGAATCATAGCGCTGGAAAATATGAGCGATTGCCTTATGGGAAGAATGAGAAAGGGAATCTGCCCAATCGCTTAATGTTGATAGGAATTCCTGTTGGGTTGTATATACAGTTTGCAGTTGCTTCATCAGCCGATCATTAACCTCGGTTCTTTAATAATATGTAGTTGCCCGTCACTGAAAGAAAATTAAGTATAGTATAAAACGAATTTCTTTGCTCGAGAATGGATAATTTTTTAGATGGTTTCACAAAAACATCGTAAAAAATAAGTGCTTTTATACAAATTCCTGCATGTTTTGGATTTTTGCCATAGAAATATGTTCCTGAGTTATTGAATTACGAATTTTTATACCAATACTCAACGGGAAAAATCTAAAATAAAAAAAACTTCCACAAAAAAATATATTGACGATATGTATTTTAACATGTACAATATAGTTAATCAATTCGAAATCACACACATCGAGGAAAGATGGCGATGCTTCATCAATCTAAGATGTACGTGAAAGATTACCGGAAATAGGAAAGGTGGCGTGGGCTTCATTGATCTGAAATCCGGTAATAAAAAAATCAAAATCATATCACAAGGAGGTTGTTCCCATGGGACCGACAGATCAGTGATGGTTCTCAGCAAGTAAAGCTGAGAACCTTTTTTTATTGAAAAAGGATTATCGAGAGAATGTTTTTTAAAACATAATTCATCCGGCAAAGCTGGCATTATAAAGATGGTTATACTACAATAAACAAGAAAAAATATTGTTGTATGAAAGAGAAAGTAATGCAAATTTTAAAAGCCTTTATTCCGTACTACAAACCGTATCGCAAGGTGTTCTTTCTGGATCTTTTTTGTGCTACGGTAATTAGCTTGGTAGATCTCGCTTATCCGCAGTTTTTACGAACCATGACACAAACAGTATTTCTCGAGAGCCGGGAAATGATTCTCACGAAACTGCCGTGGCTTCTGGCAGGGCTGCTGATTGCCTATGTGGTTCAGGGATTTTGCAATTATTATGTTACATGCCAAGGGCATATTATGGGAGCCATGATGGAACGGGATATGCGGCAGCAGCTTTTTCAGCATTATGAGCGACTGTCGTTTTCCTATTATGATCAACATAACACAGGCCAGATGATGAGTAAATTGATCTCGGATTTGTTTGATATTTCAGAAATGGCACATCATGGTCCCGAAAATCTGTTTATTTCCTGTGTCAAAATAGTAGGGTCATTTGTTTTCCTTTTTATGATTCATCAGAAGCTTGCCCTGCTTTTAATGTTGTTAGTCATAGTGATGGGGTATGTATCTTTTAAACAGAACCGCTGGATGCATGCAACATTTTTAGATAATCGAAGAAAAATCGGTGATGTGAATGCAGTGCTGCAGGACTCATTAGCGGGCATTCGTATTGTCCAGGCGTTTGCAAATGAAGATATTGAGGAAAAGAAATTCGAACGAGGTAATGAAGCCTTTTTGACTTCTAAGAAAGAAAATTATCGTGCCATGGGAACTTTCCACAGCTGGAACAGCTTTTTCCAGGGAATGATGTATGTGGTGACACTGGTAGCCGGAGGATATTTCATTGCGATAGGAGAGATGAGTGTGTCCGACCTTGCAATGTATGCGCTGTATATAGGCGTTTTTGTCAGCCCGATTAAGATACTGGTTGAATTGACGGAGATGCTTCAAAAAGGTTTCTCGGGGTTTGAACGTTTCCGCGAGGTTATAAAAAATGAGCCGCTTATTGTAGACGATCCCGATGCGGAAGACTTGAAAAATCCACATGGTTCAATTTGCTTTTCGGATGTAAGTTTCTTTTATGATGAAAAAGAGAAGGTGCTTCATCATGTTTCTATGGAGATAGCTTCCGGAAACAGCATTGCGCTGGTGGGCCCGTCCGGTGGCGGTAAAACAACCATTACTTCGTTGATTCCGCGGTTTTATGATGTTACGAGTGGCTGTATTACGATCGGTGGGCAGGATATCCGAAAGATCCGTTTGGAAAGCCTTAGAAGCAATATCGGTATCGTACAGCAGGAAGTGTATCTCTTTGACGGTACGATACGAGAAAACATTGCCTATGGAAAGCCAGGAGCGAGTGAAGAGGAGATTCGCGCTGCGGCAGAAAAAGCGAATATGCAGGAGTTTATTGAAAGTTTGCCGGAGGGATATGATACGTATGTGGGAGAGCGTGGTACCCGTCTTTCAGGCGGACAGAAGCAGCGAATTTCAATTGCAAGAATTTTTTTGAAGAATCCACCGATTCTGATTCTTGATGAGGCCACATCGGCCCTTGACAATGAAAGCGAACGGTACATTCAGGCAAGCTTGGAGAAACTGAGTATCGGAAGAACAACGATTACGATTGCGCATCGTCTTTCGACGATTCGAAATGCCGACCGGATTATGGTTATTGAAGGTGGCCGTATTACAGAACAGGGTTCTCATGAGGAACTTATTAAAGAAGGCGGCACCTATCAGAGATACTATCAAATGTCGCAGGGATAGATATCGGATAAGATAAATACAGGAAGAAAGCAAGAGCCTTGAAAGTAGATATGGCTTCGGATTTCCGGACAAAATGGGAATGCGTGGACATATCCATTTCAAGGCTCTTAATGTATGTGATGAAATGGAAATTATATAGATGGAATTGCAAGAGAAAAATTTAGGCGGCTACTAGGGCTTTCCCCAAATCCTCACATGCAGCGATGGCAACGGCATCCGGTGCTTCCTGGCAGATGACCGGATCAGCTACGAGAACCGCACCATCCTTGACACAGCGATCTTTCCAGTCTTCCATCCAGGCGCCTTCTCCCCAGCCCCAGGAGCCAAAGAGACCGATTTTTTTACCGGAAAGGGAGGATTCGACAGATGCAAACATTGGCTCAAATTCGGATTCCTCCAGAACTTCAGCACCCATGGCAGGACAGCCGAAAGCAATCGTATCGTACTTTGATACATCGTCTGCAGAGAAGGCACTGGCCTCAATTTCAGTTGCTTCTCCACCATTCTGATTCACAGCATCGGCAATTGCTTTTGCCATAGCTTCGGTATTTCCTGTGCTGGACCAATAAACAACAGCGGTTTTCTTCATAATGAATTACCTCCAAAGATAGTGAATATATGTACAGGACAGAATTATGTCCGTACGGTCAGATCATATAAGGATTTTCCCCGACGCCATTGCAGACGGTAGCTGTTGGTACAGCGGCGGTAACGGGCAAATAGGGCGGCGGATTTCTCTACATCGCCGTAAACTTTCCAAGTACCGACAAGTTTGCAGCCTTCATACTTATGTTCGATAAAGGCTTTTACATCTTCTGCAGGATATCCAAGAAACAGGCCGATTTCATGAGGAAAGTCCTGTGAGCAGGAACACAAGCTGGTTTTTTTCGCCAACGTTGCTACTGCATCTTCAATAGAATGGAGCGGATAGTGGCGTTCCTTGAGGAGTTGTTTTGCCTGTTCATTTGCAAGATCTTTCTCTAGAAAAAGAGGACGATAAAGGTAGAGCAGAACTTTTCCGTTATGAAAGCGGAGTGGCACGGCTCGTATTCCCTTTCCGGAAAAGGAGCGATTCATATCACGGATGTCCTGACAGATTTTTCGTTTCGTATCATTTCCGCAATCCACATTAATAAGACTTCCGGTTTTAATTCCGGCCAATGTTGGTGCGCCAATTTCTACTACAATGTTTTCAGGCATGATTTTCGCCCTGTCCTTTCTGCTGGGAATTTTTGAAATAGAAGGATATATGCGAAGATGGAGAAAATCCATCGACTTAGTCAAGACTAACATGTGAAAGCAAAATAGTCAATAGTTTAAACTATATATAGATAGATTAGTCTAACAAAAGCGGCATTCCACCTTTCGAATGGAATATAAAAAGTCCGCAGCGTAGCGGTCTTTAAAATGGAGATACAGTGTTTTTCAGAGAAAAAAGCCGGGTAAAACTGCACTGATTTTACCCGACTCTGCCTATAATATTAAAATGATTTTATAAGATTATTTCATAGTGATCAGTTCATAAGATCTTGTTCCAAGACCGATTTTTTCGGCATGTTCCAGAGTTTCCTTCCAGGCAACATTCGGATTGGAATTCATCCATACGTCTCCGTGATCATGGAAATGCGGAGATGCCATATTGTCACCAAGCTGACTGTTGCGAATCGGTGTAGCATTCTCACACAGGTCTACACAGGCCTGATCCAGTGCGACAGGATCGAAAGAGGCAAGCATTCCGATGTCTGGAAGAATCGGCGCGTCATTTTCTCCGTGACAGTCACAGTTTGGAGAAACATCACAAATCAGGCTGATATGGAAACATGGACGACCGTAACAAACGGCCTGTGTGTATTCGGCCATACGTCTTCCAAGCATTTGCGGCGCATCATCATTATTGTTGGAAATGGCATCAAAACCGCAGGCCCCAATGCATCGGCCGCAGCCCTTACAGAGCTCCGGATCAATATGGGCACGTTTTACGGTTTTTCCATTTACAATGCGCTCCGGATAAAAGATTGCGTCCGAGCCACATTCTTTTGCACACCGAAGACAACCTCTGCAAAGAGCCTCGTTGACGTGTGGATGACCGCTTTTATGCTGCTGCATTTTCCCGGCACGGCTGCCGCAACCCATACCAATGTTCTTGATTGCACCGCCAAAGCCCGCCTGTTCGTGTCCTTTAAAATGTGTAAGAGAAATAAAAATATCGGCATCCATGATGCCGCGGCCGATATAGGCTTCCTGACAATATTCGCCATTATGTACCGGTACGGCGACATCGTCTGTACCACGCAGGCCATCACCAATAATAATCTGGCAACCGGTTGTTATGGTATTGAAACCGTTGATATTTGCACACTCAAGATGCTCAAGTGCATTTTTTCGGCTTCCGGGATAAAGGGTATTACAGTCAGTGAGATATGGTAGTCCACCAAGTTCTTTTACGACATCCGCAACGGCTTTTGCGTAATTTGGACGAAGATAGGCAAGATTTCCAAGTTCGCCAAAGTGCATCTTGATCGCGGTGAATTTTCCATCGAAATCAATGCTGTCAATGCCGGCTTTTCGGATCAGCTTCTGTAATTTGGCCGGAAGACTCACCCCAAGGCCTGTTCGGAAATCGGTAAAATAGACTTTAGATTTTTCCATTTGGAATCTCCTTCTGTTAAAGAAATGCAGTTGATTTAAATGTGTTTGAATGAGTTCATAGAAATCCTTTCCTGACGTAAGAACTCCCATAACTATTTTAATCGTATTTTGATTTTATGGATACTTTTTTCGCACTTTCAGTTTCGTTTCAGTAATGTTCGTTATAGTGATGGGGAAATCAGAAAACAACAGAAAAATGATTTAGTAATTTCCAAAGAAAAATATATACGGAGGTTTATATGAAACGTAGATCGAATCATGAAAACAGACATAGCAGGAGACACAATAAAGCGAAAGCGGCAGCGGTAATGATGTTATCTCTTGCGATTTTATCTACTGCGGCATGCGGAAAGGAAGCTTCCGGGATGACGACACAGGAAACGGTGACACAGACAACATCGGTAGAAACCGTAGCAGAAACAGCCTCTGCAGAAACAACATCCTATAGTAATACGGAAAAGGATGGACATGCTATTCATGCGGATGGAGAAAATGTTTCTTATGATGGAATTTCTGTAAGCAAGACGGGCGATTCCGAAGGGGATGAGGCTGATTTTTATGGAACAAATGCAGCAATTATCGCAGAAAACGGAGCAACGTTAACCATTAAGAATGCCAAAATTGAAACGAGTGGCAAACATGCGAACGCTGTATTCAGCTACGGAAGCGGGGCGACAGTAGAAATATCCGATTCGGATATTCATACAAAAGGAAATAATTCCGGCGGTATCATGACTACAGGAGGCGGTACAATGAAGGCTACGAACCTTAACGTGGTTACGGATGGGGATTCATCCGCACCGATTCGGTCGGATCGTGGCGGTGGAGATGTTTATGTGGAAGGCGGACGGTATGAGTCTAACGGTAAAGGATCTCCGGCAATTTATTCTACAGCCAATATCAACGTGAAAAATGCAGAGTTGGTTTCCAATGCTTCAGAGGGTATTGTGGTTGAGGGAAAGAATTCTGTAAATCTGGAAAATGTTTCTATTACAGCAGATAATACGGTAAATAACAGCAATCAATCCAGCGTGTATAAAGGTGTAATGCTGTATCAGTCCATGTCCGGTGATGCCGAAGACGGAGAAGCATCTTTTACGATGAAGGGTGGCTCCTTCGAGAACAAAAATGGAAGCTTTCTTTACGTGAATAATACGAAAGCAACCATTGCACTGGAAAATGTTTCATTAGCATTGTCTGGCGATGATTTCCTCCGGATAGAAAAAGCGGGTTGGGGAAATGAAGGTGCCAATGGAGGTCAGGTTACATTTACGGCAACCAATCAGAAAATGCAGGGACTTACAACGGTTGATGAAATCTCAACACTCAATATGTATCTGAAAGATGGTTCTACCTATGAAGGCGCAATCAATACCAATGGTACAGCGGGTGCGGTTTATGTTGAAATCAGCGAAGGATCAACATGGACATTAACGGGTGATTCCTACATTACTTCACTTACTTGTGCAGCAGATGCGATTAATTTGAACGGGCATACGCTTTATGTTGACGGTAAGAAATATACAGAAGGCACAGCGGTAAACGGAAGTGCAGTAGAAGCGTATAAGAGTGCAACCACATCCGACAATCAGAGTAACATGCAAAATAAGCCGAATGGGAATGGCTCACAGAAACCGGGAGACGGAAATGGAAAGCCGGATGGAGATGGAAAGACGCCATCTCAGAAACCGTCCGGAGATTTTAAACCGGATGGGAATCATATGCCACCGGAAGGGGCGCCGGCAGGAGATCCTCCAAAGCGTCCAGAAGAAGTAACGGAGTCTACAGCTCAGTAAAAAATATATTGACAGATTTTGCTAAATTGAGTATCATACATAATTGTCGCTACAAAATAATTCTTGTCCAATTGCAAGGATTCATTTTAGAAAAGCGCAATCGGGGTGTGGCTCAGTTTGGCTAGAGCACCTGGTTTGGGACCAGGGGGTCGCAGGTTCGAATCCTGTCACCCCGATTATTTAAAAACAACGTAAAACCGCCAAATCCTTAGGAAACACTGAGGGTTTGGCGGTTTTCTTATATCCGTTTTCTCACGAAATGAGAATAAAAAAGCATCAGATGATTTAAAAATTTGTCACGGGATTTGTCGTGGATTTGAATGTGCCCATCGCAGATGCATGCAGGAAGAACACGGGGATTCCTCAATGTAAAATTGCGAACAATATAATAGCCATAAATCCAAGCATGTGGTATAGTAGATTGGAAATGATTAAGCAGGATGTAGTTTAAATGATGGTCTCTTTGATGAGCTTCGTTTAAAGGAAAGGGGAAACAATGAGCACATTGGTGACATATTTCAGTGCAGAGGGTACGACTGCAAAGTTGGCAAAGGAGTATGCCGAAAAAATCGGCGCAGATCTTTTTGAGATCGTTCCGGAGGTCCCGTATTCAGCTGCTGATATAAGATGGATTAATCCTTTGGCACGATGCAATAAGGAGCAGCTCAGTAAAAAGGATGTTCCTGTTAAGGGAAAGATCGAGAGCTTTGATCAGTATGATACGGTATATATAGGTTTTCCAATCTGGTACGGAGCTGCGCCGAGAGTAGTATATAGTTTCTGCAAAGATTATAATTGGAGTGGAAAGACGATTCATGCTTTTGCTACCTCTGGCGGCAGTGGGATTGGTAAGACTGCGGATAAACTCAGTGAGTATGTTTCCGGCGCGACATCTGTTGATGCGAAGCTGGTTCATTCCGCTTCAGAAATCTGAAATACAAGCGGTTATCGATGGTTATAAGATAGTGAAAAACCGCCAGACCCTTAGGAAACAAGGAGGGTTTGGCGGTTTTTTATATCCATTTGTATTAAGCCTTGATTTCAACCGGAGCAGATGTCATAGAATACTGTACGGCATGAGCGTTTTCAATACGGAATACTTCAAAGATACCGTCGCCTAATGTATAAAGGGAAGAAGGTCCGGTAGGATCCTCCAGCATGGCTTTTCTGGAAGCATCGTTATCATCACGGACTGCGGTACCGGTGACACGAAGCCAAGTGCCATCTTTTCCCATACTGCTCAAAGCAATTCTAGGATTTTTCATAAGCTGCTTGTATACATTCTTTGTATTATTTGTGCAGATATAAAGCGCACCATTGATCTCTGTGACACTGCTGAATGGGCGGACTTCAGGCTGATTATCGTCTCCTATGGTGGCGACATAGAATACGCCGTTTTTCTTTATAGCTTCTACAATATGATTCATGATATGCTCCTTTCTAAAAAAGCAAAAGTGTGAACGGGATAGCATATAAGACTATCACCGCTTTTTAAGACAAATATAATTCCAATACAATGTGATGTCAACAAAAATGTTACAACGAAGAAAACCGTGGGCAATCGCTATCAGCGGGTGGTGCCATGTTGGGGTACAGAATATGTAATGGAAAAGAGACTGTTCTTTTATGAAAATTCAGCGAATCGTCCGGTGGATATCTTGTACGGTTTACAATAGAATGATTTGGGGATTTTAACTGAAAATTAGAATTCGGAGGAAATATATGAAGCTGATACTCAATGATGATTTTTCTGCAGAAAAAATAGCAAACAGCGGACAATGTTTTCGATGGGACAAAATTACGGAAACGGTATGGCGTATCATCAGTGGGGAGCGATGCGTATATTTGAAGCAGACCGGAGAACAGGAACTAGAACTTCATGGTAAGGCGGAGGACCTTGATTATTGGAAAAATTATTTTGATCTGCAGACGGATTATCAAAGTATACGAAAGAAAATACATAAGGCGAGGGATCCTTTTCTTTATGCGGCAGCAGAACATCAAAAGGGGATTCGCATATTGCGGCAGGAGCTTTGGGAAATGCTGATCACCTTTATTATTTCACAGAACAGAAATATTCCTGCAATCAAAAAATCAGTCGAACTTCTGTCGGAAACGTGCGGAAATAAGCATACAGATATTCGTGGTGTCGAGTATTACGGTTTTCCGTATCCGGAAGCGATAGCAGCATTGGGGGAAGAGGATTTGAAAGCATGTAAGCTGGGATATCGAAGCACGTATATTCAGAAGGCCGCGGCGGCTGTCTGCGATGGATCGTTGAATCTGGAAGCATTGAAAGGCGAAGAGGAAGAGTCTGCCCGAGAGCAACTGCTTCATTTGACCGGTGTCGGAAACAAAGTGGCCAATTGCATTTCCCTTTTTGGTCTTCATCATGTCAATGCGTTTCCAATTGATGTTTGGATTCGGCGTATTTTGGAGGAGTATTATCCTGGCGGATATCCATATGAGCTTTATACGCCATATAATGGTATTTATCAGCAATACATGTTTGCGTATTATCGGTATCTTCATGCGGAGCAGAGGAAACAGAAAGAGTAGTGAAGATGGAGAATGGTAAGGTAAAGACGGCAGATTGCGGCAGCAGATATTGGATGAATCGATATGCAGAGGAAGAGAATGTCAGACGAAAATTTGAGAAGGAAATAGGCGACTCATTGGAATTTATTTCACCGAAGGAAGGGTGCGAACAAAATATTCTGGAGACCGCAGACTGCATTTCGTGGACGGAAGACCAGGTGGAAATCTGGAAACGGTTTTGGCCGGAGAGACAGCCATTGTGGGATGGTATGGCGTATGGCAGACAGACGAAAAGTCTATACTTTATGGAGGCAAAATCACACGTACGGGAATACCGAAGCTCTATGCACTGTCAGGATGCCGATAAAAAACAGCAGATTCTTTCGATTATGCAAGATGAATATCAGCGCTATTTTGGAAATATGAAATTGCCGGAAAACAATGCGTGGACAGAACTGTATTATCAGCTTGGAGTAAGGCTGGCGTTCTATCATAAGGCCAAAGAAATGGTGGAAACGGCGGAAAGACAATATGCACCGATATACTGGGAAAACAGGGAGAAAACAGAAAAAAGCCCGATTCATTATGTGAAGTTTCTGCTCATAAATTTTGTTGATGATGAAATGCTGAACGTCGGACGTTCGGGTCGGGCTCGGTACCGTACGGATTTAGATGGATTTTTGGAAACGGTACCGGCTGTCTTTGTAAAACTCACAGGAAGTGAATATCCGGAGAAAGACATTCGGGTTTTGAACTTTAATGTTGCCGGGTTGGTGCCTTGCAAAGTGCCTTTGACTTAGTTGACTGCATTTATAGAGACCATTACAACCTCTTGGCTATAGATATATTGCCCAAAAAAATATTTAAATCAGAGCAATATTTGGCAATATATGGTATAATCATAGCTATCAGATACGGCATCCGTTCTTTGAGAAGTGGAATCCGTGGGCGGATGTTCCCGGAGAAAAGGAGGGGTACTATATGGGCAAGAACGACAAACGCAATGTCATTGTAGGGCAGTCAGGTGGTCCTACGGCTGCAATCAATTCATCATTGGCCGGTGTGTTCCGAACGGCAAAGGACAGAGGGTATAAGAAGGTATATGGCATGCTTCATGGAGTTCAGGGACTTCTGGAGGGACGTTATATTGATCTGTCAGAACACATTCGAACCGGACTGGATGCAGAGTTGTTAAAGAGAACACCGTCTGCATATCTGGGCTCATGCAGATATAAGCTTCCGAATATCAGTGAGGATAAGGAAGTTTATGAGAAAATTTTCCAGATACTCGATGAATTGGAAATTGACTGCTTTATTTATATCGGTGGTAATGATTCCATGGATACCATTAAAAAGCTGTCTGACTATGCAATCATTACCGGTTCTGAAATTCGTTTTGTCGGATGCCCAAAGACGATAGACAATGATTTGGCACTGACGGATCATACACCGGGGTATGGATCTGCAGCAAAGTATATCGGCACTTCTGTGAAAGAGATCATCCGTGATGGATGGAGTCTTGAAACAACGAATGGTCAGATTATAGTAGTAGAGATCATGGGACGTAATGCAGGTTGGCTTACAGGTGCGGCGGCGCTTTCAAAAGGGGAGGACTGTGATGGTCCGGATGCCATTTATCTTCCGGAGTTACCTTTTGACGTAGAACAGTTTGTCGATAAATGTAAGGAGATGCTGAAAAAGAAACGATCAATCGTGATAGCGGTTTCGGAGGGAATTCATACAAAAGATGGAACCTATATCAGCAAGCTTGGAAATTCTACGGAATATGTAGATGCCTTTGGACATAAGCAGTTGACAGGTACGGCACGATATCTCTGCAACATTCTTTCACAGGAAATAGGCTGCAAGACCAGATCGATTGAGCTGTCAACACTTCAAAGAGCAGCCAGCCATTGTGCTTCACGGGTAGATATTCTGGAAGCGTATGAGGTAGGCGGTGCGGCAATGAAAGCGGCAGACGAAGGCGATAGCGGAAAGATGGTCGTTATACAGAGACTTTCGGATGATCCGTATCAGGCCGGCACAGAGGTGAAGGATGTTCATAAGATTGCCAATGATGAGAGGCTGGTTCCGAGAGAGTGGATCACAAAGGATGGAACATACGTAACGAATGAATTTATTACTTATGTGAGACCTTTGATTCAAGGCGACGTTGCTCCGATCATGGTAGATGGTATACCGAGACATTTGTTTGTTCCGGGATATCAGGAACTACTGTAAAATAAGAAAAATATTCAGCTTAAAAGAGTTGCTGCACCATTCGTGCAGTAACTCTTTTTTATATTCGCGATAAGGCTGTCAAGGAACTGGTACTATGACGGTAGAACAGGAAGCGGTGGGACGGAAGGGCCGCAACTTAAGAAATCTTTAGGCAATATACAGGCTTTCTGAAAGGTCTGTTCGTTATCATAGCGAATAAACGAATCAGATATATTGGAGGGTTAAATGCATATGCGGTTTCCTTTTGGAAAAAAGAATGGCAACAGTGAGGGAACACGGAAAAGGGGGACAGAACTTATCCGGAAACATAAAAGGCTTTTTGCTTTGGCATTTGTGATGATTATAGGTGCAGGCATAGGAATTCACGCCCGTATGAAAACCAATGCTTCAAATACGGAACCGGTAATGAATACGGAAACGGTTCAAAAACAGGATTTGCGGAAAAGTATTACATTGAATGGCACCATCGCCAGCATGGAAAAGGCAACATTGACATCAGAACTTACGGATACGTATATAAAGCAGTTGACGGTCAAAGTAGGTGATCATGTTACAAAAGGTCAAGTACTTGCAGTGCTGGACACCACAAGTCTGGAAAAACAGCTAAAGGCTGCAAAAATGGCTCTGGAGAACAGCAAAAGTAAAGGCGAGATGAGCATCGTTGCGGCGAACCGCTCGCTTGATAATGCAGAACAGAGTATGCAATCACAAGCGTCGCAAGGAGCACAGGAACTCCAGAATACAACCGACAAGATGAATCAGAATAATGTGGATCTCCAGAACGCACAGCTGGATATTGCATCGTACGTGACCAAAGAGGCGGAGCTTCAGGCCGAAATCGACAAAGCAAAAGATATGTATGACTCTGAGCAGAGGGTTCTTCGGCAGAAGGAACGGAAGCTGGCCAGAAAACAGAATGGAGAGGATGATGGCGATGAAAGCAGCTCCCGTCTTCAGCTGGATATTACGGATCTGACAAACGCACAGTCGGACCGGCAGAATCATATCAGTGATCTGAAGGAAAAACTTTCGGATATTCAGGGAAAACGTAAAGAGGCTGAAAGTACATTGAAAACAGCACAGGATAATGTGAAAAACTACCAGTTGGAAATCAGTAAGTCCCAGAATACGATTAATGACCAGAATCGGAGTAATCAAAAGTCGGTAAATGACAGTAAATCGGATGTGGTGACAGCAAAACTAGATGCGGAAAATTCGATTCTTTCTGCGCAGAATGATGTTGAAAAACTACAGGATCAGATCAAGAAAGCCACTATTGTTGCACCTTTTGACGGTATCGTCACAAGCGTTGAGGTTAAAGAGGGGGATAATTACAAGGGTGATGTCATTGCCGTTGTACAGGATACCAGCGGTTTTAAAGTTACCGCGGCAGTGGATCAGTATGATGTCAGTGATGTGTCCAAGGACATGAATGCAGTTGTAACGACCAAAACAACAGGCGATAAGGAAATGCAGGGTACACTGACGTTTGTTTCTCCGGTACCGGCCATGGAAACCAGTACAGTAGACAATAAAACGACAACAACCAATTCCGGCACATATCCGGTAGAAGTGACCTTGAAAGATCCAAGTGATCGTCTTCGTATCGGTATGGCGGCCAAACTGACAATTATTGAAAAGGAGAAAAAGAATGTGTTGTCTTTACCGGGAAATGTAATTCAGATGAAGAATGATACAGATGGAACCGTTACGGTGATTTCTCCAGATGGAACTGAAAAGGAGGTCGCTGTAAAGATCGGAATGAAGACAGATTACTATGTGGAAGTTATTTCGGATACGTTAAAGGAAGGCGATCAGGTTCGTGTTGTATCCGATGATACCGATCTTTCTTCACTTGAAACCATGGGAGGTCTTGGCTGATGCAGGATGTGATTATGGAAGCGCATGACATTCATAAAAGCTACAATATCGGGACAGAGAATGAGCTTGAGATTTTGCACGGCATTGATCTTACAGTACATCGCGGTGAATTTGTATCTATTGTCGGTACCAGCGGATCCGGAAAGTCCACACTGATGAATATACTCGGAATTCTGGATCGACCTACGGCTGGGGAGTATTTTTTGAATGGAATCGACGTGGCACATGCCAATGACAATGAACTGAGCCATATCCGCAACAGAGAAATCGGATTTGTTTTTCAGACATATAATTTGATTCCACGTACAAATGCATTAAAGAATGTAGAGCTTCCGATGATGTATGCGCGGGTTCCGGAGAGCGTTCGGCGGGAACGTGCGGAAGAACTGCTGCGTATGGTGGATATGGGAGAACGTATGACACATACGCCGGATGAACTTTCCGGAGGTCAGAAACAGAGAGTTGCGATTGCAAGGGCCCTGGTAAACAAGCCATCGCTTATTCTGGCCGATGAACCGACCGGTGCATTGGATTCCCATACTGGTCGTGTCATTATGGATCTGTTCCATAAGCTGCATAAAGAAAATGGAATTACAATCGTGCTTATCACGCATTCGCAGGAACTTGCAGAAGAAACGGAACGAGTGATTACTCTGAAGGATGGGCAGATCATAGGCGAACGAAAGGGGAATGACTATGCTGATTGAGAATATTAAACTTTCAATCACCGGTTTATTAGCCAATAAGATTCGATCCTTTTTGACTATGTTGGGCATTATTATAGGCATTGCTTCGGTCATTGCAATCATGGTTATAAGTGATGCTATGATCCAGACGACCATGAGCTCCATCGGAGATATGGGCGCCAATCGTATTGAAGTGTATATCATGCAAAAAAGCAATGACGATGCGAATGTTCGTGAAATGAAGCGAAAAGACTATCTGGATGAGGATAAACTAAAAGAAACGTTGGAACGTTTTCATGGGAAAATCAGCGGCTTTGCACTGGAAAAGGACATTGGATCTGCACGCATTGAAGGGGAAACGGCAAAGATGTTTGCCAATGTTTCCCTAAAGGGAGAAAATGCGCACGCAATGGCGGAAAAACATTTGAAAATTGTTGCCGGAAGAAATCTGAATGTCAGAGACCAGGAAAAAATGCAGAAAGTTGCATTGGTGTCTAACCGTTATGCAGAGAAAATGTTCCATGGAGATATCAGTAAGGCGCCGGGCGAGGAAATTGAAGTTCCGATTGAAAACAAATATTACAGCTACACAATTGTAGGTGTATACGATTATGTTGAGCAGGGATTTTCAGCGGGCGGAAATATGGATGAGCAACCGACGGATGTATATATACCTTTGTCGGTTGCAAGGCTTCAGATTAAGGACGGAGACCTGGTCGATTCCTTCACAGCCTATGGCGTTACCGGGGTAGATCCGGGCAGCGTTTGCACAGAACTGCAGGATTATATCAATAAAAATTTTTATCAGAATAATGATGCCTATGAGTGTTTTGCCTATAGCATGAAGGAACAGCTGCGGCAAATGAATGATATGCTTGGAACGGAAAAACTGGTCTTCATGGCAATAGGCGGGATTGCATTGCTGGTTGGCGGCATCGGCGTTATGAATATTATGATTGTTTCCATTACGGAAAGAACCAGAGAAATAGGAACGAGAAAGGCGTTGGGCGCAACAAATAATGATATTCGGCTTCAGTTCATCACGGAAGCAATCGTGATCTGTCTGATCGGCGGTATCATTGGTATTCTGTTTGGGCTGGGCTTTGGCATGGTGGCTTCAAGCATGCTTGGCGTGAAAGGCTATGCTTCTCCGTCCGGTATTATTTTCTGTGTATTTTTCTCTATGGCCTTTGGCGTATTTTTCGGATATTATCCGGCCAATAAGGCTGCAAAACTGAATCCGATAGAAGCGCTTCGATATGAATAAAATGGTTCTATAAAAAACGGTGATAGGAATGAACCGATCATGACGATACAATATAATAAGATAAGTAATGTGAGTTGTGCGAACAGCGCAGACAGGAGTATATATGCCAGATAAAAAATATAGAATACTGATTGCGGAAGATGATCGGGATATCATTGACCTTTTGGAACTGTATCTTGAAAATGCGGGTTATGAGGTATTGTCTGCAGAAAACGGACTTCTTGCATGGCAATGCCTTCAGCAGGAGACGGTGGATCTCATTCTGATGGATATCATGATGCCGGAAATGGATGGGTATCAGCTGATCCGTAAAGTCCGCGAGAATATGAATGTACCGGTGATTATTTTGTCTGCTAAAACGGAAGACAGTGATAAAATTCTGGGACTTGATCTTGGCGCGGATGATTATATCGCGAAACCATTTAATCCGTTGGAAGTGGCGGCGCGCATCCGTTCCAATATCCGTCGGTTCTATCATCTGAATGACAGCCGAGGCAGGGACGAGCATGAAGATTCCATAACGATAGGAGAGTTGCGCCTTGATCTTGAAGGCATGAAGGTGACCAAAAGAGGTGAAGAGATTTTACTTACACCGACCGAATTTAAGATTCTTCGCATGCTAATGCAGAATCCAGGAAAGGTTTATACCAAAATTCAGATCTATGAGCATGTAAACGGAGATTACTATGCCAGTGATGATAATACCATTATGGTTCATGTCTCGAAACTTCGGGAAAAAATCGAAGATGATCCTAAGGCACCGCGATATTTGAAAACCATTCGTGGTCTGGGATACAAAATGGAGAAGCAATGATACAGACAAAACGGAAACAATTACGAGGAAGCCTGTATTTCCTGATTATGCGAGGGTATATTGGCTTTATTGTGGGAACGATACTGATTTTTGCACAATGCTTTTTGGGAAACTGGTATATAACGTCCCGGCTGCAGGATAAATATTTTTCAGCAGCCAATGAAGAATTCAGTTATGCAGAAGAAGTTGAAATTGGAAGCGGAAAAGGAACATTAATGGTTCGCTCTATGCCAGATGGATATGGCATATCAGACTTGATGGTTCTGAATCCGAATGGTACTGTGGCATATTCCAATTCGAATATCAGTAAGGAGGAATTTAAGGAAAAAATCCGGGCAAGTGAAGACAATACTACTCTCGAAAAGCGGTACGATGCCTATTATGCACTCAAAAACAGGGTGGATCTGGGGACGGGAGTCGTGTTCATGATTCTGGAAGCGGCCATGATGCTGTTGATTGTTTTTCGTGTTAACCGTACGGTTAGTAAGCCATTGATGCTGCTTGACAGTGCAA
>ONLM01000068.1 GCA_900318695.1 uncultured Eubacteriales bacterium
CGAGATCGATGAGCATCGGTTCTCCGTCTTTGTATAAAGTAAAGGAGCCGACATCATTGTGATTATGGCTGTCACCGTTATCTCCGGCTCTGGCGGCAAGAACAAAATGTTCGTCACGAGAAATCATAAGTCCCATGCTTTCGAGAAAACAGTCCGGTTCGGCTGTGCTTTCATCGGGCTCCTCTTCCATCATGTTCCGGTATTCCTGCAGCATAAGAAGGTGATACCATAAATTTTCTTCCGACAGGTTCATACGTTCTTTCAGACTCTGCCGCCGGAAATCCTGTGCGGCAAAATCCGCAAGCACGCTGTTTTTCGTGTATTGTCCAAAGAGATATTCGCGCGCACCGCGGTTCCCGGCCAATGGAGAACAATCGGAAAAATTAATATAATACGGTCCGGCTACGTGTACCTTTGCGATATAATCGGCAATATTCCGTACCTTAGGATGTAGAAAGACCGGCTCCATGGCATCTTTCCCCAGAAGCTGCCGGTAGATATCGAGACAGCCGAACAGGCAGAGACCGGCATGACCATAGTACTGGGCTCCTTCGTCACAGCATCCATCGGTTGCATATTCGTCCAGGAAAAAATCAATGGAACGGGACGTATAGATCAAGAGATCTCTCCGGTTCTGTTCACTCATCAGACGTACGGTCGGATTCCAGTCCTGCGGATCGATCAGGCCGTTTTCACTTGGGATTTTTTCACGAAGCTGCGCGGAGGTCATGGAGCGATTGCTGTAGGTTCTTGCCGGATTGTTCGGATCCATACGGGCCTTCAGCCGTTCTGCAAATGCGCGGTCCTCCTCCCGATGTCCGGTAGAAAAAGCATCTTCTAATGTCAGCGGACTGGCAAAAACGGCCAGAAGAATATTCTGGGTGATCCAAGGTGTCCAGTTACACATAGGCTCCAAACCATTGCCCATCCACCAGAAGTGGAAACGAAGGCATGGAGAGAATACACGCTCGTAGATTGCATTGTATACGGCCAGAAGAATATTTTTATCCATGCGGTTTAAAGGTTTTCGCAGGATATGGGCAGTGACGGACAGGATCGCCGCCGTTTCCGCAGCAAAAAGATCGACTACCGGACGGGAAGTGTCCGGTACAGCATACTGCCGGGAATCCCGGATGTAGCTGTTGTGCGGCGGCAGGCACCAGCTGGTTTCACCCAGAATCAGAAAAATGCCGTCAACAATACGTTTTAACATTACCGTGCCCGGCTTTATACAGTAGCTCAGAACCATTTGGCTAAGCATACGGCGCCGCTCGAAATACAATTCCTCAAATGCGGAACGGTTTCCGTCTCTTGAAAAACGCATATAGTCCGACATAAGGATCATCGGCCATTTCCGATGCTGCAAATGAAGTTCGAGATAGGCCGTCTTCAGATTTTCGGGAATGGAATTCCAGAAATTTCGATTCATGCTGCTTGGGAGATCCAAGGTGGACCTGACCAGACCCGGTTCGCGGTCAATCGCTGCACGAACCCTGTTTTCTGTGATACTTTCATGCCTTTTCATATTATTTTTTATGCTCCGTTCCGTAGACTTCAATCTGCGTTAACGCCGGGAAAGGACTCGGTTCCCCGGACTTAATGAGATCGTGTAAACAAAGGGAAGTGATTCCCTTACGTATGATGGGAAAGCAATGCGCCAGACCGGCTTTTTTCTGCATGGTAAGATGCGTTGCGGTCCCATCGGAAAAGCTGAGTTCGGCGTCCGTCCACCAGTTATCATGCGGAAAATCCGCACGAGTATACAGCCGGACTTCGGAAATATCCACCGGACGGCCAAAATCCAGCGTAAATGCCGCATCCTCCTGCCGGTTGATTCCCCATGACTCATAAGGCCATTCTCCATGACATTGTGTGGCAATGACGCCGTCAATGGCATTTCTGGCCTGAAATACTGCTTCGCCCCGGGTTTCAACATTGGCACTTGCATGTGGATATACATGGGAGACATCATGCTGATCAAACGGGTTTTTTGCCAGATTCCGGAAGGCCTGAATCTCAAAGCTTTCCGCCAGACGTATGCTCAGATAATGGCGGTTTCCGAAGAACGCCAGCGGATTATAGCTGGTCTTCTTTTCATAAAACGGTACAGGATACAGCACCTCATCACTGCGGATGAGAACCAGTGCTTCCGGTACGCAGGCATCCACCTGTACCATATAAAAACGATCCGGAAGAAGATCCGTAAAGGCTATGACATCGCCCTTACGATATTCTCCGTCCCAGCTGAGAATGACCTGCTGCTCGCCTTCCCCTTCCGCTTTCGGAAGATGATCCCAATCATTATATACCGTAATTTTCATAATTTCTCCTATCCCATTCTTTTATATTGACATTTTAGACAGATTCCTGGAGAAAGAAAATGTAATATTTTTATCCATGAATGCAAAAATAAAGAGGAAATTATCCGATAGGATAACTTCCCCGATAAGATAATTTTGGTTTTTGAACAGAAAGCTATAAAGGAATCTCACGCCAGTATAAGGGGGTGAAAGCCGCATCGCAGGACAAATATTTCCGGGCCTGTGCAGTATTTTTGGCTGGGCGACCGGTTTTGACGCGGGTCAGCACATTGACATGATCAAAACCAAAAGAACGAATATAGGCTGCGCCCTCTGCAAAACCTCCGTCAATGTGGTCGCAGTCATGCGCATCGCTTGACAAAACAAGTTCCGCATGAAGTGTATAAAGTTTTTTCATAAGCGCCGGCGCCGGATATGGGTGTTTTTTACGGCCGCGGTTCATGGCACCGAGATTTACTTCAAACGGGATACCATAGGCGGCAAGTTTTTCCAATGCCTCATAGGCCGGCTTTAAATAGCGGGGATCTTCCTCATCCAGATAATGACCTCCCTCTTCTTCCGGGAGATCATTGAAACGTGTGATGAGATCAAAATGCCCTATAAAGGTCGGTTGAAGCCGTTCCGTTACCATGGATTCGAAACGAAAATAATCGGCTGCCATCCGGTAAAAATCACCCTGATAGTATTTCCGGCAGCCATCACGCAGAATTTCTACCGTATTATCCACGCCGATCAAATCAAACTCCGGATTTGTTTCCTGACAGCTTTCGAGATCGGCCGGCCGGTTCCATACAGGGGAACCCGGTACCGGAATAAAATGTGTGGAACCGATGGTATATTCGACAGCCGGCAGATTTTTTTTATTGCAGGCATTGTCGAGCTCCAGTCCGAGAAAGACCTGCATTACTCCTGCATAGCGGGACTGCACCTCTGCTACATCGCGAACATAACCGGCAAGATCCTTCATATGCACACCCGGATCCATATGACCGGAAAAACCGATGAGCGTGAAGCTTTTTTCATAAGCCGCCTGTGCCATTTCAGAAATCGTATTTTTTCCATCGCAATATAGACTGTGCATGTGAAAATTTGCCGGTGGTGTTTTCACTGCGGCAAGCGGTTTTTCTGCAGAAACAGTAGAGGTTTGTTCCTTTCGGAGAGCCTCCTGTATCCGGCGATAGTGAAGAAAAGCCTGTTTTTCATCCATTGCTGTGATTTCTGCCATGGTTGCAAAGGCATGATCTATGGCCTCGGATGCTTCAATCGTAACGTCCTTTTCCGTAAACGGAAAACGAAAATGATAAATATCTACAAAGTAATTATCCCCTCTTGCGAGGTCTTCATTGAAATAACTGTAAACGGGTTCCGGATGGGAAGATCCGGAAATCGATGCGGATGCCGGCTGGTTTCGTAGATCCAGTCCGGTCTCTTCCAGAACCTCGCGGCAGACCGCATCGTAGGAACTTTCCCCGTGTCGTCCGGCGCCACCCGGGATTTCCCAGGCGCCGGCGGCCCATTTTTTATCCAGTGCGCGACGGGTAATCAGAAAACGATGATCCGGCGTTTCCAACAATGCAAGAACATACATCATGTATTGTCCCTTTTCCAGCCGGGCTTTCCGGGAAACCACGCGTCCGGTCGGCTGTTTCTGTCCGTTATAGACATCCACAAGCTCCGGCGCATTTTCCGGCCATGTCTTAGTCAGAGAATGATCAAAGCAGCTGTCATTTCCCAGGTGACAAGCCGGCCCGTCTTTAACGACCTGCACGAGAATCGCGTCCCGGTCACAGTCTGCCTCCATAGAAACGATATGCTGGTAATTTCCGCTGGTGGCACCTTTCAGCCATAATTCCTGCCGGGAACGGGAAAAAAAGCAGGTCAGGCCTTTTTCCAAAGTGATTTTCAGAGATTCCCGATTCATATAGGCAAGTGTTAGAACACGATGGGTAAGATAATCCTGTACGATGCAGGGAACCAGACCTTTTTCGTCAAACTTTACCTTGTCGATATCAAATTGCAATACTTCTTCTTTTACCATGTTTTATACCTTTCGCACGGCGATGCCTTGGGCCGCAAGCGTTTTTTTCAAGTCGTCAATGCGTACCTCTCCAAAATGGAAGATCGACGCTGCAAGCCCTGCAGAAATATCCGGAATTTCCTGAAAAAGATCTATGAAATCCTGCACGCACCCCGCACCGCCGGATGCGATCACCGGTACCGGTACGATCTCATTGACCGCTTTCAGCATAGGGAGGTCAAAGCCTTTTTTCACGCCATCGGTATCAATCGAGTTTAAAACAACTTCGCCGGCACCACGAGAAACGCCCTCCCGGATCCACTGCAGTGTGTCCATGCCGGTATCTTCTCTGCCGCCATGTAAGAAGACATGATACGCCTCGCCTACGCGTTTGGAATCCACGGAAAGCACAACGCACTGATTTCCGTATTTTTCAGCAGCTTCGTTGATTAAAGAAGGATTTTTGATTGCACCGGAATTAACAGATACCTTATCGGCACCGCATTTCAGCACACGGTCAAAGTCCTCGAGAGTATTGATGCCTCCGCCTACGGTCAGGGGAATAAAAATTCCGGATGCCACTTCGGTCAAAATATCGGTAAAGAGTTTCCGGCCTTCCACACTGGCCGTAATGTCGTAAAATACGAGCTCGTCGGCGCCGGCATCACTGTAATATTTGCCCAGTTCCACAGGGCTGTTGACATCCTGAAGACCCTGAAAATTCACACCCTTTACCACCCGTCCGTTGCGGACATCCAGACATGGGATTATTCGTTTTGTAATCATGTTTTATTCCCTCCTCAGGATTGCAAAAGTGTAATGGCCTCCTTAAGCTTTACAGCACCTGTGTACATGGCCTTACCTAAGATGGCACCATAAAGATTCATATTTTTCAGCTCTTTTAAATCTTCCAGACTGGAAATGCCGCCGGATGCGGTGATCTTTATGTCGGGAATGGAGGAAAGAGTCCGATATAGTTCCAGGTTCGTGCCCTGCATAGCTCCGTCCTTTGCGATATCGGTTACGATTACGGTCGCTACACCCAGTTCCCGGAGTTCCTTTATAAAATCAATCATATCGACATCCAAAACCTCCAGCCATCCCTTTACTGCGACCTTTCCTTCTTTTGCATCGACGCCGACAGCAATCCGTTCACCGTATTTTGTCAGTGCCGCATTCAGAAATGCCCGGTCGGTTACCGCCTTTGTTCCCAGAATAACACGGTTTACACCGGCATCCAGATATTGTGCAATTGTGTCCATGGAGCGAATGCCGCCGCCGATTTCTATATTCAGTTTTGTTTCTTTTGCAATGGCCTGTACCACGGAAAAATTGGGTGTGGTTCCGTCCTTTGCTCCTTCCAGATCCACGAGGTGAAGCCAGGTTCCCCCCATGGCTTCGATGTCTTTTGCCGTTTCCACCGGATTTTCGGAATACACCGTCATCCTTTGGTAATCGCCCTTTACCAGACGAACGACCTTGCCTTCATATAAATCGATTGCCGGAAATAATTCCATAGTATGCTCCATTAACTAAGTTCGCTGAATGCTTTTAAAATCTGTAATCCTACGGTGCCGCTCTTTTCCGGATGGAACTGTGTTCCATAGACATTCCCGTTTTGAACAGCCGCCGTTAAAGGAATTCCGTATTCTGCCGATGCAATCCGATTTTTCTCACAATGAAATGCCGCGTAACTATGAACAAAATAAACCGCATCGCCTTCTTTAATATAGCGGAACAGCGGACTTACCGCTTTATCCTTCGCAAAGTCCAATGCATTCCATCCCATATGCGGAATATCAAGTTTTTCCGGGATTTTTCCCTCTATAGGAAGTACCTCACCGGGCACCAGTCCCAGTCCTTCGTGTTCTCCATATTCCATAGAACGGTCAAACAGAAGCTGCATTCCCAGACAAATCCCCAGGAACGGCTTACCGCTTTTAGCCTCTGCTTTTACAAAGTCAAACAGATCGCGCTCCTTCAGTTTCGCTACGGCATCTCCGAATGCACCGACCCCCGGTAGGATAACATGGGATGCGGCGGTGATTTTTTTCGGATCGGCAGTAACTTCCGCATCGGTTCCGATGGCATGGAAAGAACTTTTCAAAGAGAAAAGATTTCCTACCCCATAATCTATGATGGCAATCATATCAGTCCCGGCCTTCCTTTCCGAAGCGGATGTCTACGGCACGAGCGTGTGCGGTCAGACCTTCCTTGTTC
This sequence comes from uncultured Eubacteriales bacterium, assembly GCA_900318695.1. Taxonomy (GTDB): domain Bacteria; phylum Bacillota; class Clostridia; order Lachnospirales; family Lachnospiraceae; genus Oribacterium. The sequence goes on from ONLM01000068.1 coordinate 6,559, forward strand.
GCAAAATAGGAAATCTTATCATAGTCCCGCTCCAGTGCATCCTTGGTGTAATAGCTGTATTGCATTTTCTTTACAAAGTCATCTACGGATAACGGGCTGTAAAAGCGAGTCGTTCCGGATGTCGGCAAGGTGTGATTCGGACCGGCAAAGTAATCTCCCGTTGGCTCTGCATTGTAACGTCCCAGAAAAACAGAAGCTGCATTTCGAATCATGCCAAGGTACTCAAACGGCTGATCAACACAAACCTCCATGTGCTCCGGTGCAATGCGGTTTGCCACCTCAATTCCTTCCTTAAGATCACG
>ONLM01000138.1 GCA_900318695.1 uncultured Eubacteriales bacterium
ACCGAAGACGTGGGGCCTACAGGGCTCGAACCTGTGACCCCCTGCTTGTAAGGCAGATGCTCTCCCAGCTGAGCTAAGACCCCGTCTGTCGTTTGTTTTTGACGACTTGCTAAATATATCAAAAGCTTGTTTATTTGTCAACAAATTACACAAAACTTTTTCGTTTTTTGAGAGAATGCCATGTCTATTTGAAACTCCGGCATTCTCTCGAAATACTCAATCAATTGAAACCATAAAACTTTTGCGTAATTTTATACGCAAGAATCGTCAGTTTATTGCCTACCTTGCCAGGAATGTTTACCCCCTGTCCTAAAAAACGTGTCCGCATCTTTAACCAGATTCGGAAATTCTTATTTTTCAAATACTGCCAGAGTTCTTTCTTCTTTGCCATATTTTCGTCACTGCCCGATTTAATGGCAAGAACAGATGATACCGTCGTAATTACTTCTAGGTAATCGAACATATAATTACGAAGTTTTCGAGGCTCGATCTTTGTAAGATCCCAGCTCTCCATCATGAGCTTATTGACTTTGATCTGCTGGTCTAATCGTCCTATCATGACCGCTTCATTTACCGACTGGTCCTCTCTGCCAATAAAATAATGGTAAAGGTCAAGATTCATATAGTATAACGTCTTCACTGCAGGCAACGGCTGATAAACAAACAAATTATCAACATAAAATGTGTGTTTCGGAAGACGCAGACCGCAGTCTCTGAGCATTTGTGTTCTGTAAATGACAGAATGCATCAGTATGTACTGTCCAATATGAAAATGTTTTACATCATTCCATGTGAAAATACAGTTTTCCGGCAGGGCCGTGGTATACCGCACTACCTTTTTACGTGTCTGTCCCACCTTATCATAGATATAATTTGCAACAAACATATCCACCGGTGTTCCTGCCATAACAAGCTCACGAAGTTTATCGAGAACCTTCGGAAGATTGATTTCATCCAGCCAGTCATCTGAATCTACGACTTTGTAATAAACACCGGTTGCATTCCGAAGTCCTGTATTGACCGCTTCTCCGTGCCCTCCGTTTTCCTGATGAACTGCTTTTACAATCCCAGGATATTTTGCCTCATATTCCTTGGCAATCTGTAATGTATTGTCCTTCTGCGAGCCATCATCAACGATAATGATTTCAACTTCATCACCTCCGATGAGCAAGGATTCAATGCATTTTGACATATATGCCGCAGAATTATAGCAAGGAATTCCAAAACTAATTAATTTCATTTTTACCTCATTCTCCGGATTCTCGCTGTAGCGATATCCCTTCGATTTTATTTTTGATTTTTATCAATTATGATAAATCCTTAACATCCATATAACGAGTGCATACTTTAAAAGTTTAACCCTTTAGCGCTGTTTTATCAAGCGTCGGTGGCAAGTTGCTACTGATATCGATTCTATAGTATCCGCTCACAAAAAAAGCACTTTCCTGTCCGAAGGTCGTATATCTGCCTTCAAACAGGAAAGTACCGTTTATAAACAGCTCAGCCGATTATTATGAAACTTCCGCCGGTTATTCTTCACCGTTTTTAGTCTGAACTTTCCGCCTCTGTCTGCAATCCCTAAAACAAACGTTAATATCTGTACCGGTCGTTTTCAGCCTTTTATCTGCATCGATCCACAAAAGATTCGAAAAGCCGATTCATTTCCGGATAATCCGCATAAAGTTCTTCCGGATGCCACTGCACTGCCATAATCAGCCCGTTTTTATTTTCAATCGCTTCAATGGTACCGTCCAAAGCCCGCGCACTGATTTCCAGTCCGCGTCCTAATCTGCAAATCGACTGATGATGCATAGAATTGGTCTTTAATAGATCGGCACCCAGAATTTCATGAAGATTGGTGTACGGCTGAATGCTGATGGTATGACTCAGCATATGGCGGTCAAACCGCTGCGCATGCTCACCGACTGCGGTTCCGGTAGCTTTCTCCTGGTATTTCATATCCTGATACAATGAGCCGCCAAGAAACGCATTAATGAACTGAAGGCCACGGCAAATCCCAAAAACCGGTTTTCCGCGATCAACCGCATATTGCAGGACTTCCCCCCATTCGCGGTCCATATCCGGGCGATAAACACCGCATTCCGGAAGCACCATCTCCCGGTACATGGCAGGATTCACATCCTCCCCTCCGGGAAGTAAGAAGCCATCGCAAAGCTCCAGCTGTGCCTGCAAAGACTTTGGCGCCATCGGTGTCAGCATCAATGCAACACCCCCATTACTCTCAATCGCCATAATATAAGCTTTATTTTGACGAATTCGAATCTGCGGTTCTGACGCAAACATCTCCGTCTGCTCATACTGTGTTGTAGCAATAATACCGATCACCGGACGTCTTGTCTCCATCTTCACACCTCCGCATTGTTCTTCTATTCAAACTTTACTACTTCAATGTGTGAATTTCAACCAAAGTCTCGGATTGTGGTACCGGCAAGTCCTTCCACTGCCTTTTCTGCGCATTCCATAGAAGTGATAATGGCTCTTCTGCCTTTTCCGGATCCAACAAAATCAATACCCGCCTGAACCTTCGGCTGCATGGATTTAAATTCAAAATGGCCATCTGAAATATATTTTTTCGCCTCATCAATAGACATATTATCCAATGCCTTCTCATCTGCCTGACCATAGTTCAATGAAACATGATCCACTGCGGTTGTAATAAGGAGAATGTCCGCATCCACTTCTCTGGCCAGCAATGCTGCGGCGGCATCTTTTTCAATAACGGCTGCCGCTCCCTTTAAATTATTTCCCTGACGAAGAACCGGGATGCCGCCTCCGCCGCAGGCAATGACAACCTGATCCTGATCCAGCAGTGCCTTAATAGCATCGATTTCTACAATAGATTTCGGAATCGGTGCCGGAACGATACGCTGGAATTTGCCTTCCTGAATCATTGCCACATGGTTTCCGTTCTCCTCTTCAAGCTTTGCCTCTTTTGCATCCATAATTTTTCCAACTCGCTTGATCGGATTATAGAAGCTTTCATCATACGGATCTACGAGTACCTGTGTAAGTATGGTAGAAGCCGTTTTATAGATGCCCCTCTTTACAAGTTCCGCACGTACGGCATTCTGAAGATCATAGCCAATCAGGCCCTGACTCATAGCAGAGCATACGCTAAGAGGCGTATTCACATACTGCTCCGGGTCCGTCTCCCGAAGATTTTTCATAGCAGTATGAATCATGCCCACCTGCGGTGCATTGGAAAATACCAATGCAACCTGATAGCCTTCTTCGATAAAATCGCCAATCATGACCGCAGTACGCTGCGTTGCCTCCTTTAACTCCGGAAGCGTGAATCCCAGATCCTTATGTCCCAAGGCGATGACCATTCGTTTTTTGCTCATTTTGCTGCCTCCTTTTCGTTGTCAAGACGCGCGATATCTACGAGGTGAAGCTCTGATGATTTGTTTTCAAGCGATGTTGCAAGCGCACGAGCCGTATCCACAGCAGTCAGAACATTGACACCCGTTTCAATTGCATTGCGGCGAATGACAAAGCCGTCTTTCGATGCCTCTGCACCTTCTCTTGGTGTATCGATGACGATATCCAGTTCGTGACCCAGTACAAGATCCAGGATATTTGGCGATTCCTGCTCCACCTTTCGTACCTGGAAGCACTTGACGCCGCCCTCACTCAAAGCCCGGAAGGTTCCGCGGGTGGCAAAAATGCGATAACCAAGATTTTCAAACCGCTTCGCAATCGGAATAATCTCCTCTTTATCTTCGTCCTTTACCGTGATTACCATATTCTTATATTTTGGAAGCACAATGCCTGCTCCCTGGAATGCCTTATACAATGCCTCATTAAAGGACTTGGCGATACCCAGACATTCACCGGTTGATTTCATTTCCGGTCCAAGGCTGATGTCTGCACCACGAATTTTTTCGAAGGAGAATACCGGCATCTTAATAGCATAATAATCCGCTTCTTTCTGCAGTCCCGGTGTATAGCCCAGTTCGCGAATCGTATGGCCGCAAATGATCTGGGTTGCCAGAGGAACGATCGGAATTCCGGTAACCTTACTGATATATGGTACGGTACGTGAGGATCTCGGATTGACTTCAATAATGTAGACTTCATCGCCATCCGCTATGAACTGGATATTTACCATACCGATTACATGCAGTGCTTTGGCGAGCCGTTCTGTGTAATCAATCACACGAGCCTTGGCTGTCTCGGTCAGGCTCTTGGACGGATATACCGAAATGGAGTCGCCGGAATGAATACCGGTACGCTCGATATGCTCCATGATACCCGGAATTAAAATATCCTGCCCGTCACAAATGGCATCAACCTCAAGTTCTGTACCGCGAATGTATTTATCGACAAGGATCGGATGTTCCTGTGCAATCTGGTTGATTACACCAATAAACTCATCGATGTCTTCGTCACAGATGGCAATACGCATTCCCTGACCGCCAAGTACATAAGACGGACGAACCAATACCGGATAGCCCAGCTCTCTGGCCGCTTCCTTCGCTTCTTCGGCAGTAAATACGGTCTTGCCTGCCGCGCGCTGACAACCGGTCTGCTGCAGAATTTCATCAAACCGTTCACGATCCTCTGCGGCATCAACATCATCCGGCTGGGTACCAAGGATTGGCACACCCATCTCCATCAATGCTTCTGTCAGCTTAATTGCCGTCTGTCCGCCGAACTGTACCACAGCCCCATCCGGATGTTCTACATCCACGACATTGCGCACATCCTCCGGAGTCAATGGCTCGAAGTAAAGTTTATCGGCAATATCAAAGTCGGTAGACACCGTTTCCGGATTATTATTGATAATAATGGTCTCATACCCTTCTTTCGCAAAAGCCCACGTGCTGTGCACGGAACAGAAGTCAAATTCGATTCCCTGTCCGATACGAATCGGGCCAGAACCAAGAACCAGCACCTTTTTCTTCTTATCCGGATCGCGAAATGCACCGGTAGACTCATTTTCCGAACCGAAAACACTGTAATAATACGGTGTTGCCGCTTCAAACTCCGCCGCACAGGTATCTACCATTTTAAATGCGCCAAGAATATCCCATTTCTCACGCATTTCACGGATTTCCTTTACAGAATAGCCACTGAGCCGAGCAATAACGGTATCCGGAAATTCGATACGCTTTGCTTCACGGAGCAGCGTCTCATTCATCGACTCTTCGTGAAGTCTCTTTTCCATATCAACAAGAATTTTCAGCTTGTCAATAAACCATACGTCAATCTTTGTGATTGCATGAATTTCATCGTAGCTATAGCCGCGGCGCAATGCTTCGGCAATGACCCATATCCGGCGATCATCCACACGATGCAGCATTTTATGAAGATCATGATCATCAAGATCACTGAAATCATAGGACAACAGACTGTCAACATGCTGTTCCAACGAACGAATGGCCTTCATCAATCCGCCCTCAAAGTTATTGGCAATGGCCATTACCTCGCCCGTCGCCTTCATCTGCGTGCCAAGTACATGCTCTGCCGTAATAAACTTATCGAATGGAAGACGCGGCATTTTAACGACACAGTAGTCCAGCATCGGTTCAAATGATGCATATGTCTTGCCTGTGACGGCATTCTTGATTTCATCAAGCGTATATCCAAGGGCAATTTTTGCCGCAACCTTTGCAATCGGATAGCCGGTTGCCTTCGATGCCAATGCAGAAGAACGGGATACTCTCGGGTTTACTTCGATAACACAATATTCAAAGCTGTTCGGATTCAAAGCATACTGTACATTGCAGCCGCCGGTAATGCCAAGCTCGGTAATGATGTTGAGCGCAGACGTACGAAGCATCTGATACTCCTTGTCGCTCAAGGTCTGTGATGGCGCCACAACAATGGAGTCACCGGTATGAACACCAACCGGATCAATGTTCTCCATATTGCAGACGGTAATTACATTTCCCCCACTGTCACGGCTCACCTCATACTCGATTTCCTTCCAGCCGGCAATGCTCTTTTCAACCAGCACTTCATGTACACGGCTTAAACGAAGACCGTTTTCCAGAATCTCCTCGCATTCTTCGCGATTCTCAGCAATTCCCCCGCCGGAACCGCCCAGCGTATATGCCGGACGAAGTACAACCGGATAACCGATTTCTTCCGCCACACGAAGGCCGTCCTCTACAGAGTGAACGACTTCAGAAGGCGCTACCGGCTCATGAATTTTTTCCATCGTCTCCTTGAACATAAGTCGATCTTCCGCTTTTTTAATGGTAAGGGAAGTGGTTCCGATAAGGCGCACATTATGTTCCTTTAAAAATCCGGCTTCATCCAATGCCATTGCCAGGTTCAGTCCTGCCTGACCTCCCAGTGTAGGCAGCACGGAATCCGGCTTTTCCTTAAGAATAAGCTTCTCCACAACATCCAATGTCAATGGCTCAATATAGACATGATCTGCAATGTCCTTGTCTGTCATTATGGTTGCCGGGTTTGAATTCAGGAGTACAACCTCAATGCCGTCTTCCTTCAGGGACCGACAGGCCTGTGTACCTGCATAGTCAAATTCCGCCGCCTGACCGATTACGATAGGGCCGGATCCAATGACCAGTACCTTTTTAATGCTTGTATCTCTCATGTTCTCAACCCTCCATCATTTTCATAAAACGCGCAAACAGGTACTGGGAATCTCTTGGTCCAGGACAGGCCTCCGGATGATATTGTACCGTAACGATATTCTTATTCTTATAGGAAAGACCTTCATTGGTTCCGTCATTTACATTGACAAACGCTTCCTCTGCAATGGCCGGATCCAATGACTTCGGGTCCACTGCATATCCGTGATTCTGTGAAGTAATATAAACACGGCCGGTTGAAAGATCCTTTACCGGATGATTTCCGCCGCGATGCCCATACTTCAGCTTATAGGTATCCGCACCGGTAGCCAATGCCATGAGCTGATGCCCCAGACAGATTGCAAAGATCGGTGTATCACTTTCATAAAGTTTTTTGATTTCCTGAATGATAGAAACATTTTCCTTCGGATCTCCCGGACCGTTGGAAATCATAATGCCGTCCGGATTCTGTCCCAGGATCGTTTCCGCAGAGGTATTGGCCGGATAGACCGTAACATCACAGCCGGAGCGCTGCAAAGAACGGATAATGTTCCGTTTTGCACCCACATCTAGAAAGGCTACTCTCTTTGGCTCTTTTTCCCCGGTGTAACGGCTTCCGTCCGGATTCTCTGCCTTTACGGCATACACTTCCTTGGTCGTTGTTGCCATAACAACGCCGCTTACCGTATACTGACGTATTTTTTCAAGGATTTCCGGCATTTCTTCTTTGCTGTATCGATGAGTGGTAATCATACCGTTCATGGTACCTTCATCACGAAGGCGTTTGGTCAAGGCGCGTGTATCGATACCTGCAATTCCCGGAATTCCATTCTTTTTCAAAAAGTTCTGGATGGTGTTTTCCGAGCGGAAATTACTCGGCATCCGGCTGAGTTCTCGCACGATAAAGGCATCCGGCCATGGACGTTCTGACTCCATGTCCTCATAGGCAATACCATAATTTCCAATCAGCGGATAAGTCATAACCACAGCCTGTCCTGCATAAGACGGGTCTGTCAAGACCTCAAGGTATCCCGTCATGGAAGTGTTAAATACCACTTCCGAGATGGCTTCCTTTTCTGCGCCTATGGAAGTACCCTTGAAAACCGTACCATCTTCAAGAATCAAAAATGCGTCCATTCAAATCTCCTTTTCGTATAGAACCAACAATTGCTAATCAAGTGGGAAAGATATAAAAAAAGGAACGAAACACCGAAATGTTCGCTCCTGTTTTTGTCTTGTAAAGAAAAATGTCAAATAGGAAAATATCCTTTGGAACACCACACAACAGCGGTGCATTTCAAAGGCATGACATTTCTCCCGCCAGGAACGGAAACACGCGACATTTATGACGCGTGTCATAAATGTCTTAGGATTCCGGGAAATCCCCGGTGAAGACCGAGACAGCCGGTCCTGTCATATATGCATGACCGCTTGTCTCATCATATTTAATTTTCAAATCCCCACCCACAAGATGCACCAGCACCTCCGGGTCAAGATAGCCCGCCATATTTCCGGCAGCCACAGCAGCAGTAGCGCCTGTACCGCAGGCAAGGGTCTCTCCCGATCCACGCTCATAAACGCGGAAATTAATTTCATTACGGGAAAGAATCTCAATAAATTCGGAATTGACCTTCTCCGGAAAACGCGGATGAGTTTCAAAATCCTTACCATATAAAGAAAAATCCAGATCCGAAACTTTCGAAACATGAAGCTGCGGATTATCCTGAAGGAAATAAACCGCATGTGGATTACCGACGTCAATGCCGATAAAGGAAAGACTCATCCCGTGTACTGTAATATTCTCCGGGAGAGAAGAAGTCAATACCGCCACACCCATATCAACGGTAGCCTGTTCCATCTTTCCATCTTTTGTATAAAGCTTTATGTTTTTCAGTCCCGATCTGGTTTCAATCGTAGTCTCTGTACGATCCGCCGGAATCATGCCGTGATCGTAAATATATTTGGCGACGCAACGAATTCCATTGCCGCACATGTTGCCTTCCGAACCATCCAAATTGAACATATGCATGAACGCATCCGCCTTGTCCGACGGCTCAATCAGGATCAGGCCGTCTCCGCCGACACCATAGTGCCGGTCTGCGATTTTCTTCGCAAGTTCTTCCGGATGAACGACCGTTTCGGAAAAGCAATTTACATATACATAGTCGTTTCCGCAACCCTGCATTTTCGTAAATTTCATTCCGTTACCTCTTCACAAATTTTTTCAATAATAGCAAAAATGATTTCTGAATACAAGCAGAATGTTCAAAAAAGAGGATCGTTTTCTATTATCGATCCTCTTTCCGAAACACCTGCGTTTCCAATAACCTGTTTCTTTTCTTATGCCTTTTTCTTTCCCAGATATGCCGACTGTATCTCGTCATTTCGAAGCAGTGCCTCTCCGCTGCCCTCCATAGCAATACGTCCGGTCTCCATGACATAGGCCTGATCCGCAATTTTTAAAGCCATATTCGCATTCTGCTCAATGAGAAGAATGGTGGTTCCCTCTTCATTGATTTTTTTCAGAATTTCAAAAATCTCCTGCACGATAATCGGCGCAAGACCAAGGGAAGGCTCATCCAGCATCATGATTTTAGGCTGCGACATAAGACTCCGGGCTACCGCAAGCATCTGCTGCTCACCACCGGACAATGTTCCTGCCAGCTGCCAGTGTCGTTCCTTGAGCCGTGGGAAAAGTGAATAAACACGCTCGATATCGGAAGAAAGATCATCCTTTCGAAGATAAGCGCCGATCTTAATATTTTCAAGAACCGTCATATCCGGAAACACACGTCTGCCTTCCGGGCAAAGTACGATTCCTTTCTTTACACGTTTGGCTGCCGGCAATGTTGTAATATCTTCTCCATCAAACTGGATACTGCCATGACTGGCCTTTACGAGTCCCGCAATCGTACGAAGTGTCGATGATTTTCCTGCGCCGTTCGCGCCGATCAGTGTTACAACAGATCGATCCGGAACAGAAAAACTGATTCCCTTTACGGCCTCAATACCACCGTAATTGATTTTTAAATTCTCAACCTTAAGCATCTTCTGTACCTCCAAGATATGCCGCAATAACTTCCGGATCATTCTGGATTTCTTCCGGCGTACCATGCGCGATCAATCGTCCAAAGTTTAATACATAGATGCGTTCCGAAATCTGCATTACCAGATCCATATGATGCTCAATCATAAAAATCGTAAGATGATACCGTTCCCGGATCTTAGCAATAAATTCTGTCAGTTCCTGTGTCTCCTGCGGATTCATTCCGGCAGCCGGCTCATCAAGAAGCAGAAGCTCCGGATCCGTTGCCAGCGCTCTTGCAATTTCCAGATGGCGCTGCAGACCATACGGCAGAGAGGATGCAATCTCATCTTTCAAGTCATACAGTCCCTGTTCTTTCAACAACGCAGCCGTCTCTTCCCGCATGCGGGCTTCTTCCTTATGGTTCAGCCGGAGTGTTGCAGAAAAGACATTATCCTTTGCATGCAAATGGCGGGCAATCAATACGTTATCAAATACACTGAGATTGGAAAAGAGTCGGATATTCTGAAATGTCCGTGCAATGCCGAGTTTTGTAATTGCATCCGGAGAATTCTTTTTCAGATTTTGGCCTTTAAACAGAACCGCTCCGCTCGTCGGCTGATAAATACCCGTAATGCAGTTGAATGCGGTTGTCTTTCCGGCACCGTTCGGGCCAATCAGCGCTATGATTTCCCCGCGGTTTACTTCCAGTGTCAGTCCATCGACAGCCTTCACGCCGCCAAACTGCATCACTACATCCTGCATTTCCAGGATATGTTCCTTTTCTGTTGTCATTTTCCAGCTCCTCCTGTTTTCTTATCCGATGCTTTCTTCATTCTTTTTCGCTGCAGGAATGAAAAAATCCCATCCCAGCTCCACTCCTTGGTGCCCATAAGACCACGCGAATAGAACAATACAACGACCATCAAAAGGATGGAAAAAATAACCATACGGAAACCCGGACGGAACAGAGGAATATCGATGCCGGCGATTGCCAGAGGTTCATCAAAGAAACGTAACAGCTCACGTCCTACAGTGACAAGAAATGCTCCCAGAACCGATCCGGTTACAGAACCAATACCGCCGATTACCACAATCAGAAGAATGTCATACGTTAAAGAAACCTGAAATGTTTTCGAATCGATTGATCGCATAAACATAGCCAGCATACCGCCGCTGATTCCTGCAAAAAACGATGAAATAACAAAGCTGAGCTCCTTTGTTTTAAACAAATTGATGCCCATGGCTTCTGCAGCAATTTCATCTTCCCGCACCGCTTTGAACATTCTTCCATAGGACGAATTGATCAGCAGGACCATAAGACCGATGGAAAATGCGCTGAGAAACAGCACTTGAAAAAGGCTGGAAAATCCGGGAATGGATTTAAGACCATAGGAGCCGTTGGTAATGGTATCCATCATTGGCGCCGCAATCAGTGCACGAATAATCTCTGCAAAGCCCAGCGTAGCAATGGCAAGATAATCCGACTTCAACCGAAGCACAGGAATGCCAATGAGTGCCGCGAACAATGCCGCAGCCAGTCCGCCCAAAAATAAGGCAACCGGAATCGGAAGCTCTGCTCCGGCAATCAAAGGATTGATTCCGGAAATATAATATACGGACGGACGGTCACCAAGCGGAATGGTAAAAATGGCTGTCACATAAGCGCCCAGCGCCATAAAACCGGCCTGTCCCAGAGAAAACAATCCCGTAAAACCATTCACCAAGTTCATGGAAACCGCTACAACTGCATAAATCAGAGAACGCTCCATGATGGAAATGGTATAACTGTACGTATACTTATTTGCATCAAGAAAGGCGGAAAGCACGAGAACCACCGCAACGAGCACGAGATTCCAAATCAGGTTTCTTTTTTTCTTTTTTGCCATATCGATATCAAGTGAATTCATCACTGCCTCCTTAGACCTTATTGATAGTCTTCTCACCAAACAATCCAGTAGGACGGACAAGAAGAATGATGATCAGGACAACAAAGGTGAAGGCATCCGAGAATGTGGAATATCCTGCCGCAACCAGCGCAGTCTCCCCCATTCCAAGTACAAAACCGCCTACAACCGCGCCGGGAACCGAACCGATACCGCCAAATACGGCAGCAACGAAACATTTTAATCCCGGTAATGATCCGGAAAACGGGAAAACGGTCATACGATCCGTAAAATACAGAATGGAACCGACAGCGGCCAGAATCGACCCAATCGCAAAGGTGACTGAAATCGTGCGATTAATATCAATACCCATAAGAGAAGCTGTCTCATAATCCTTTGAAACGGCACGCATTGCCATCCCCATCTTTGTATGCTGAATCAAGGTGATCAGAAGATAGACAAGCGCCAGTGTCAGTACCGGGGTCAAAAAAGTAACAAAGGATGCGGACAGACCGCCGATCTGATATACCTTCTTCAATCCCGGGATCTCCGGATAGCCCATTGGTAAAGCCGTGAACAGATAGGTTGCAAGATTTTGCAGCAAATAAGAAACGCCAATGGCAGAAATCATAACCGACATACGCGGTGCAGAACGAAGTGGTTTGTATGCCACTTTTTCAATGCCGACGCCCAGCAAAGTAGTCAGAATCAGCACAAATGGCACGGCAATAAACCATGGCAGAGACGCCATGGCGAAAACCATAAAATAGCCCGCCATCATAAAAATATCACCGTGTGCAAAATTGATCAGACGAAGAATGCCATAGACCATGGTATAGCCGATGGCGATCAACGCATATGCGCCGCCCAGTGAAATACCGGTAAGGCACTGCTGTAGAAACGTAGTAAGAGACATGCTGTACTCCCCATAAAACAATTTATTTTCGTAACTTCTTATTCTTTCTTTAAAAAAGGAGCAACTGCAGGAGTTGCTCCTAAAGATCCTATCGATCCTGTGCTTTGGTGTGGATTCAATTCCAAAACGTTATACTGTCGTGGTTGTCAGGAACTTGAACTTACCACCCTCTACCGTCTTGATGAAGGCCATATCCTTCTTGGCATCGCCCTGTTCGTCAAAGCTTACACTGCCTGTTACACCATCGAGCGTTACATCCTTGAGCGCATTCTTGATGTCTTCTCCCTTCGTGGACTGTGCCTTTTCGATTGCCTTATACATTGCAAGATAAGCATCATATCCCAATGCGGATACCGCCGGAATTACATCAGACTGATTGTTCTTCTTTAAATACTCCTTGAATCCGGTAATAAAGCTCTTGGCCTCATCATTGGCCGGCTCTGCCTCATCAAAGAATGTAGACAATACAATGCCCTCTGCCGACTCTCCGGCATTCTCGATGATTGTGGAGTTCTCCCATGTATCACCGGCGGCAATCAATGCGTTGATGCCAAGCTCACGAGCCTGCTTGATGATCAGCGGCGCGGTTGTGATCGAAGACGGCGCAAAAATAATATCCGGATTCTTTGCTTTGATATTGGTGAGAACTGCCTTAAAGTCTGTCTGGTTGGTCTGGAACTGTTCTTCATCCACAACCTGACCGCCCAGATCAGAAAAAGCATTCTTAAAGAAAGAGCCAAGGCCGGACGAATAGTCATCACCAAGCTGTGTCAGGATTGCCGCATTCTTATAACCGTTCTGTACCGCATAGTTTGCCATGATCGTACCCTGGAACGGATCCAGAAAACATACTCGGAAATAATACTCATTGCCCTGTGTTACCTGCGGGTTTGTGCAGGAACATCCGATTGCCGGAACTTTCGCATCTGCGAAGATCTGACCTGCGGCAATGGATACACCGGAGCCATAAGAACCAAGAACACCGGAAACCTTCGCACCCATCAGCTTGTTTGCTGCATTTACCGCTTCTGTTTTATCTGACTTGTTATCGACTTCAACAAGCTCAATGGTGTACTCGTCATTACCGATTTTTACAGTCTTATGTGTTTCGTTTGCATAACGGATGCCAAGGACTTCCTGGAAGCCGCCGCCACCATTTTCACCGGTCGTCGGTTCAAAAACACCGATCTTAATCGTCTTGCTTCCTGCCGCACCGCCGTTTCCTGCAGAAGCACCGCAGGCTGTCAGCGAAGCCGCCATAACGGCCGCGAGTCCTAATGATACGATTCTTTTCAGTTTCATACTCTTCCTCCTTGGTGTGTTTGCCTAGTGCGGACATGTGTTCCGTGTGTGCAAACATTTTCATTTATTTTAACATCACCACTTTAAATTGCAACAGAAATAAATTAATTTTATGCATCCAGCGAATAACTGGCTGTGCCACTATTCTTTTCTTTCGGTTTCCAACCAGCTCTGCTTTTCTCATTTCGTCATGAAGTACGTTCTCTTCATAAAAAAAATTTATATCAATCGTCTGACCGTACCCAAGATCTTCGTTGCAAAAAAGGAGCTGCCGCAAATCCTGCGGCAGCTCCTTTGCTGTTCTTGTGATGTTTTTAACAGCTTAATCGTTTCTTATTGTCTTGTCAATCTAAGCCACTTGGCTTTCCCTATGACAAAAAATTGTAGCAGCTATTCTTTGGCTTTTTTCCGGGCACGTCTCTGCTCCACCAGTTCGCGGAACTCTTCCTCGGAAATATCAAGATCCTGCAGACGTTGTTTCCGACGTTCCTTCATATGCCGCTTTAGCTTGCGGTCGTCATGCACATTTTTAAGTCCGATTAATGTGCCGGAACCAAATACAAAAAAGGCAACAACGGCACCGATTGTCACGGCACTCACCGATACC
>ONLM01000136.1 GCA_900318695.1 uncultured Eubacteriales bacterium
CCGTTACAAGCTGATAGCCCTGCTGCGTAAGCTGCGGTACCAGCTGTTCCACAGCCGACGCGGTGGAATCATAAATCTCATGCATCAGGATGATGTCACCGTCCTTTACCTGAGAAAGAACCGTCTGAATAATGGAAGAAGCATTTCGCGTCTTCCAGTCCTTGGTATCCAGCGACCAATGAATCATTGGAAGGGAAACGGCGGCACGAACATTGTCGGAAATGTTTCCGCCCGGAAGACGGATCAGACTCGGCATAACACCGCTGACTTGCTGGATTGCGGCATTGGCCTGATCAAAATTGCTTCGGATCGTTGCGGCATCCTTTTTCGAAAGCTTGGAATCGTGGTTGTAGGAATGGTTTGCCACTTCGTGGCCGTCAGAAACCATTCGCTTTACTTCGTCCGGATATTTCGAAACAAGATTTCCTACCATAAAGAAGGTGCCGCGGCCGTTGACGGATTCCAATGCATCCATGATGCGGTTTCCGTATTCGGCCTTCGGACCGTCGTCAAAGGTAAGTGCGATCATCGGCTTTGTGGCGTCGAGATAACGTCCGTTGGAAAGGATGTGGGTCGGATCGGAGGTATCAAGCGTATTTCCGGTCCCGGCGTTCGGATCCCCGGTACTCTGTCCTCCGCCCGGTGCCGCGGCACTGTCCGGAGAAGAATCACCGGAAAGATCGATGGAAGTATTTTTGGTGACCATATCAATGTTTTGCATGGCCTGCTTCGCCTGATCACGGCTGGCATCAATATAGGATGTGATTCCTGTCACCAATTTGTAAAGAACAAAGAGGGTGAGCGCGGTTACAGCAAGAAACAGGAGTCGGGCATTTCGTACCCGGCGTTTCTTTGCCTGAATTTTTAATTTCCGGATTTTTTTCTGCCGTAAGGCCTCCCGCTCCCGTTCTGTCAAAACATGCCGCGGCCGGTTCGTGCGGTGATCATAGCGAGTGCTCTGCGCACCGCCGTAGCGCGTTCCGGTATTTTCACGATCACGGCGCAGGTTTCTGTCGTTCTGGCTTTGCCGGCCGGAACGTGAACTGGAATGGGAACGGTTATTTCGCTCGGACCGGGCGGATGTGGATGCACTTCCCGACCGGTTGTCCGAAGAACGGCGCCGTGGACGAGAACCGTTAGCGCCCGGACGCCCAGAACGATACGCTCTGGGATTATCCGCATATGCATATTGCGTATTATAACGTGCCATTGTACTTTCCTTTGCTGCTCATTGCCGTGTCAAAATGCGGGAAATACCATAGTTTCCCACTTTTTGATTCTTAAATATACATTAGTATACACCATGAATACAAAAAATGCAGACAAAATCATGAGAAAATGGCATTCCCATACGTAAATAAGCGGAATGTAAGAACTTAGTGAGGTTTCGTAAGAATTCCGCAAGAATTCGGACGGATCCGGAGAGGTGCTGTCGCGACGGCCGATTCTATGCTATAATGCTTTCACAATTGGCAATGCGGTTAAAATCTCAGCATTTTTTGAGAAGGGAACTGGCTGGCCTTCGACAGGTCAGAAAAAATATATGTAAAATACATTTATGGAAAAGATCGCCTCATTCGGTGCCTGTACAGGACCGGTGGGGCGGCATTTCGGTATAGGAGAATCTATGAGATTAGATAAGTTTTTGTCCGATATGGGCGTAGGCAGTCGAAGCGAAGTGAAAAAGAACATTCGCTGGGGAAAGGTGCTTGTGGCGGGAAAAGCCGTGCGTGATCCGGGCTTTCAGGTGGAGACCGGGGATGAGATCCTGTATAAGAAACAGCCGGTGCGTTATGAGGCGATGCAGTATTATATGCTGCATAAACCAAACGGGGTTATTTCCGCAAGTGAAGACAAGAAACAGACCACGGTGGTGGATCTGATCCGCGATCAGGCAGGAAACGTCCGGAAGGACCTTTTTCCGGTGGGCCGGCTTGATAAAGATACCGAGGGTCTTCTTATTATTACCAATGACGGTGCCCTGGCGCATCAGCTTCTTGCACCGAAACATCATATTGATAAGGTCTATTATGCGCAGGTGTCAGGAGAAATTACGGAAGCGGATCAGAAGGCCTTTGAAGAAGGCATTGTTTTTGATGAGGAACGAAAAGCCATGCCGGCCGGTCTCAGAATTCTGAAGACCGGTCTGCCAATGACGCCGGCACTGCGGGATCGTTTCCTGGATGTGGTTCTTCCGATACGGGGAAGAGATATTGCAGAGGAAGCGGCGCAGGAAGAAGCACGCCGCAGTCTGACAATACCGGACAGCTATTCGGAGGTGGAAATCACGATACAGGAAGGGAAATTCCATCAGGTCAAGAAGATGGTGCAGGCGCTCGGCAATGGAAAGAGAGTGCTGTATCTTCGGCGTATTTCTATGGGGGAGATTACATTGGATCCGGCGCTTGCTCCGGGCGAGTACCGCCTTTTGACCGAAGAGGAGCTCGCGAAGCTGAAGGGATATGTTAAAGAGCAGTAAAGGATTTTAGGAGAACAAAACAAAAATCATGGATAAAAAAGCAGTCAGTGAAGTAAAAAAATGTTTCAATAAAAATAAATGCCGTATCGATCGTATGCGAACCTGTTATGTCGATGAGAACAAGGATCGCATTGTGACGTTCCGGGATATGTTCCTGCAGCTGAATGAAGAAGATCAGGCGCGGTACTGTGACCTCTTAAAGAAATCATTTGCCGGAAAATTCGGCCGGAATCTCTTTAATGTGGAATTCCCGATTGCGGAAGAGCAGGAAGGCGGGCATCAGTATGCGCTGTATCAGCTGCAGCAGTCGGAGCTGAAGGATGATCAGCTTGTGGAGGAGTTTTTTGAAAAGCTGGTTGCCAATTATAATTTTTCCGGAAAATATATGATTATTCTCGCACATGGCGTTTATGATATTCCGGTTCGTACAAAGGACGGTCTGGAACTGGATGATTCGGAAGATGTGTACAGCTTTATTGTTGTGAGCTTCTGTCCGGTAGAACTTTTAAAAGACGGCTTGTGCTATGACCGGAGCACCCAGACTTTCTTCAGCCGTATGGACGATTGGGGCGTGCAGAAGCCGGAAACGGCTTTCCTTTTCCCGGCTTACAACGATCGAAACCAGGACATTCACGGAGCCTTGTATTACAGCCGCCGTCCGGAGGAACGTCATGAGGAGTTTGCCTTTGAACTTCTGGGAACCGAGCTCAGCCGTACAGAAAAGGCACAGCAGAATGTTTTCCGCGAGGTGATCGAGACAACACTGAGCGGGGATTGCACTTTCGAAACGGTTCGCAGCATTTCGGATGCAATCAATGAAATGATTGAAGAAAACAAAGATAATCCGGAGCCGGTTACGCTGGGCAAAAAGGAGATGCAGCAGATTCTGGAGGAGAACGGTGCGACGGATGACCAGATGAAGAAATTCGACTCGGTCTATGATGAGGTAGTAGGAGAGGATGATACACCATTGATGGCAGAAAATGTGCAGGACAACCGGCATATGGTGGTGAAGTCATTGACCATGAAGCTCGATGTAAAAGCAGAGTGTACCGAGCTTGTTGAGACCCGCGTGATCAACGGGCGGGAATATCTTCTGATCCCGATTGCCGATGATATCGAGGTGAACGGA
>ONLM01000140.1 GCA_900318695.1 uncultured Eubacteriales bacterium
GCTCAGTCCATGCTCGCTCAGGCCAACCAGGCTCCACAGGGCACACTTCAGCTTCTTGGTTAATCGTAACTGTTGCAATAAAAAAAGGGGCTTCGGCTCCTTTTTTTATTGTCTTTTTATGTCGAAAGATTAATAGGATATACTTTACGTCTACAACGAAGGAGATCTTTCTTTATGAATGTTTTATATCTATCCTGGCCATGTATGGCATCACAATATGCGATTGACACTTTGGAAATGGATTGCGGCTGTAATGTATTTCCCTTTACCCACCCGGATTATGAGCTTCGCTATAGTGACTCCTTTGATGAGACGTTTCAGGAATTTACAGCTTCCCATCATATAGATTTCTGTTTTTCTCTGAATTTTTTTCCACTTCTGGCCGAAAGCTGTCACCTACACGGATTAAAATATATTTCCATCGTCTATGACAATCCTCAGGTTCGTCTCTATTCCTACCGGATCACGTATCCTACAAACTATGTTTTTATGTTTGATTCCGAAGAATACGAAAACTTTAAGTCCAACGGAATCAATACGGTATTTTATACCGTACTTCCCGCAAAGATAGAAGCCTATAAAAAACTTACAGAAAACGGGCATTTTTATGATAATGAGCGGGTTTCTGCCGATATATCTTTTGTAGGTTCTTTATACGATGAGGAACACAATCTTTATGACCGGATGTACCAAAAACTGGATGCACACACACAAGGGTATCTTGATGGCCTTCTTAACGCACAACACCAGATACAGGGATTTGACTTGATACGGCCTGCTTTGACAAAAAATATTTTGGACAAAATTTTTGCGGTTGAGCCATACCATCCAAAGCAGGACAGTGTTGAAAGTTTGGACTACATCTACGCATCCTATTTTTTAGAGCGAAAACTGACTTCGATCGAGCGCGTCCGCTATCTTCATCTCATAGGTGAACGTCACCCGGTGAAGCTTTTCACTTTAAATCAGAACCGCACCTTTCCGGGCGTTACAAATATGGGGACTACAGACTACTATACAGAAATGCCGCTCGTTTTCCACAACAGCAAAATCAATCTGAATTTCAGTCTGCGTTCCATTCATGCAGGCGTGCCTTTACGATGTATGGATATTATCGGAGCCGGAGGTTTTCTTCTGACCAATTATCAGAAAGACCTTTTCCGCTTTTTTGAGCCGGGAAAAGACTTTGATTACTTTGAGGATGAGAAAGATCTGCTCACAAAGATCGATTTTTATTTATCCCATGAAGAATTACGAAAAGAAATAGCACATAATGCTTACGAAAAGGCTTGTAATCAGTATAGCTATAAGGCTGTGTTTACACGCATTTTTGAGACAGCATTTCAATAAACGAGGTATTAGCATGTATTTTGATGATCGATTTTTTGAAGATGAAGTTCGCGAAGGTTTTTATGTTCCTTCCTTATTAAAGCGATGCTGGGCCGCCAGTATCGAATGTCTTCTGGATGTTGATGCCCTTTTCAAGAAGCATAATCTGCGGTGGTGGCTTGGTAGCGGATCTGCACTCGGGGCGGTTCGTGAAAAAGGCTTTATTCCATGGGATGATGATGTTGACATTATCATGCTGCGTAAGGATTATGAAAAAGCACTTTCTATTTTAAAGGAACTTCCGCCAAACTATAAGGTCGATAACACCATCTTTAAAGCCGATCAGGACTACTGCCTAACACGTATTAACAATTCAGCCTTTATCCCTCTGCCGGAGGATCAGCTCATAAAATATCATCAGTTTCCATTTGTTACCGGTATCGACATTTTTCCAATCGACAGCATCTCAGATAATGCCGAAGAAGATGAAAACCGCTGTGCATGGGCTCTCGTGATCGGCTACTTATTCCTTGCCGTTCAAAATAAAGGCGAAAAGAATAAAGAAGTCAAAAAACAAATCCGCGAATTTGAAAAAACTTTCGACCGGAAATTCTCAAAAAATGCCCCGATCCTACAACAGCTTCGTATCATGATTGATGATACGGCCGGAACTTTTTCCTATGGTCCACGCACAAAATACCTCTGCAACGCATGGCAATGGATGTTTAATCGCAGTCAGAAATTTTTGAGCACAAGTTTTGATGAGACTCTCATGTTTCCTTTTGAGAACACGGAATTCCCTGTTCCGAAAGGATATAATGACTATCTTTCCAACATCTATGGTGATGGCTATATGGTGCCATTCAAAGCAAATGGTTGTCATGAATTTCCGTACTTTGAAAAGATGTATGATACCTATGAAAAATATAATCCAAACTTCATCTATA
>ONLM01000286.1 GCA_900318695.1 uncultured Eubacteriales bacterium
GTACCTTCATCGGTGCCAGTGTGATGTTATCGAGAATCGTTTTATGCGGGAAAAGATCATAGCTCTGAAATACCATACCGATTTTCTGGCGAATGCCGGAAAGTTCGGATGCAGATCGTCCGGAAATGATTTCCCGATCTAGTACAATGCTTCCGTCCTGGATGGATTCCAGTCCGTTAATACATCGAAGCAAGGTCGATTTTCCGCATCCGGATGGTCCCAGAATTACAACGACTTCTCCGCGATGGACATCGAGATTGATTCCTTTCAGTATTTCATGACCATCATAGGATTTATGTAAATTCTTTATACTAAGCTGCGTTTCTTTCATAATTTCTCCTTCTTCATATCTTCCGATCGTTTTTTCGGTGTTCCTTTTTTCACAGTGTCTCCTGTCCGGAATCCACGGTGTTGTGCTTTTCAATTATGCCTTCCACCGTTTTTCCAGAACCGCAGCCAAAAAGGATATTGGCCAGCAGCTGAAAAAATAAAGGGCAAAGATTACACCATAGATCGGCAGTGCCGCTGTCGGGTATTCAAAACGGTTGGCATCAATGATCTGCTGCCCTACTTTAAGCACTTCCACGACACCGATCAGAACGATCAGAGAAGTGGTCTTGATCATACGTGTGACCAGATTAATAGCCAGTGGAATCAGCTGTCGAATGATCTGCGGGATGATGATATAGCGAAACGTCTGCAGTTTTTCCATTCCCAGTGCGGCGGCACTTTCATATTGATGCTTGGGAATGCTTTCCAGCGCGCCACGTACCAGATCACCCATTTCTGCCGTACCCCAAAGGACAAATACGATTACGGCACTGACTTCTCCGGAAAGATTGATACCAAATGCCCTCGTGGTTCCGAAATACACGATAAACAGGAGCACAAGCTGCGGCATGATGCGAATAAAATCCAGATAGATCCGGCTCAAGGTTTTGGTGATAGGATGACGAATCGTCATGAACATTCCGAAAAGGATTCCAAGCGGCAGTGACAAAAGAACTGCGATAAGAGAAATTTTCAGAGTAATCCCTAACCCGGCCAGAAGCCGAAGAAAATTGTTGCCCCGGAATAAAATGGTTATGGCCGGTGGCTTTGGCAAGGCAGAAGCATTGGCGGCCTTTGCGATTGCTTCCGGTGTGGCGGCAGCAAGAAGCTTCGGGACGATACCTAGTTCATTAACCCAATCCAGCATAGCGAAGTCTCCTTTCCAATACCGTTCCAAGGATGGAAACCGGAAGTAAAATAACAAGATATGCAACCACCAGCATGAGAAGTGCTTCGGATGTCTGGTAGTAAAGACCGATCAGATCCTTTGCGACATACATCAGATCGGTAAGAGAAATCGCGCTGAAAACGGAGGTCTCTTTGATTAGAAAAATCATATTGGCTACTACAGCCGGCAGCGCCACCGCAATCGCCTCCGGTAAAATGATATAACGCATGGTCTGAAGCGGCGTGAGGCCCAGGGATAATGCAGATTCTTCCTGTATGGCTTCCACGGTTTCCAGGCCGGAACGAATGGCTTCTGTCATATACGAACCTCCCAGAAAGCTGAGCCCCACTATGCCGCATAGCTCCGGTGACCAGCGGATTCCGATTTTGGGCAGTCCGTAATAAAGAAAAAAGAGCTGTACCAAAAGAGGGGTATTTCGACTGAGTTCAACATAGAATTTTACGATTTGCCGTAAGATCGGCAGCTTGTAATATAAAATCGCACTACATAAAATGCCAATCAAAATAGAAATCAAGATGCCGGCCAATGCAATCACGACGGTAAGTTTTGCTGCTTCTACAAAAAGCGGCATATACTGCATGATAAAATGAGTGTCCAAAATCGTTTTTTCCTTTCTTGTTTCTCCATCTTTCAAAAGAGGTTTTCCATGAAAGCATTTCCGCCTGATTTCTCATTTCCTTACACAAAAAAAGGATGCCCGCGCTATGCAGGCATCCTTTTGTCCACGAAATGATTCTCAATACGTATCTGAGTTCACGTTCGACTTTCCCAACTGTCTGTATAGCAAAAAGAAGCATGTGTGCAACAACACATACAACACAGAGTACAGCAGCCATTTGAAGTTGTAAGAATCATAGAGTTCATCATACCCGTATTCTTTCCTTCGTGAAAATCGTTTTTGGAATTAACTTTCAATTAATTCAATACTTTACATCACTAATTCCTAGCCGTCAAGTAGTATTTAAAAGTTAATTACTTTTTTTGAATTTATAATGGTTTTCCTGCAAACGTTTATTTGCAAGCTCTATCATGCCGTCCACAGAGTAGGTTTCGGTGTAGCTGGCAATGCCCATATAAAAATATGCCGTATATCCCAAATCACGCATAACATGAATATTTTCCAGCGCTTTACTGATTTTATGGCACATTTCCGTTTTTTCTTCCGGCCGTTCGTACTGGAATACAACCACAAATTCATCCCCTGCGACATAACCGATGGTACTGTTTTTACCCACTGCGACACGAATCATATCGGCTACAGCCTTTAACAGTTTATTTCCAATCGTATGCCCATAAGCGTCATTGAAATGCTTAAAGTTGATAATATTCATGATCAGATAGGCGAAGTCTGTATTGTAACGCTTGTAACTTCCTTCATAGTCAATACAGCCGCTTCGTATACCGGTATTGTTAAGAAGACCGGTAACACTGTCGTGAATCATGGCATCCCGAAGTCGTGCAACCTCGTTTTCCTCATTGGTAACATCTTTGAAATATCCGATCAATCCGATAACCCGGCCATCCTGATAAATTGGAACCTTACTTGCCGCAATCTGCCGGCGTTCTCCCCGCACAATACAGGTACCGGATACATTTCGACTTTGCACCCCTTCATGAATGACTTTCCACTCCACATCACGATATGGTCCCGGATCCACATGCCATCCCATGTCTTCATCGTTCTTGCCTAAGATTTCATTGACGGACTCAAAGCCATAGTATTCCAGAAACATTCGGTTTGCACCGAGGAAACGACGATCTGCATCCTTCCAGAAAATTCCCAAATTGGCATATTGCAAAGCGGTATTCCAAAGTGTCTGTACCGAGATGGCATTGTCCTGGTTCATGGTTTCCATGTTCTCGAAAAAGTTTATGCTGCCGATCAAAGCACTGAGTTTACTGTTTGCATTCTGTCGTATACAGAACAGATACCGGTTTGTTATTTCAAAATTTGGTGTACCGGAAATCAGGAACTGATGCCAACTGTATCCGCCATCTTTACTAAGCATACGAAAATAGCATTCCAGAATCTGTCCTTCCTGGTTCATAATTCGCTCATACATTGTATTTGGGTCCATAAACGCAAGAAAATCCTTCCGGTCGTCCGGATAGATATTATCATTATTAAAATGATGCAGGACTTCCGTGTACACAGAATTTCTGTCAGTGCTTATTTTAAATACATGATTCTGGTAGATTTCTGTGATCGTATTCTCAACCGGATTTATCAGATCCACAATTTCAAAGAGGGTGAAGATATCCTGCAGATTTTTCTTACGCTGCCTCGTCTGATCCTGTTCAGATGTACCGGTCAGGTTAATAATTTGTACTGCAAAAGCACTTTTTCCATTGATTTCCGCCATGCGGCGTACACGATACCGTCCATTCATGTCATTCTGTACAAAGTCAATGGACACGATTTCCGTATCATCGTTGATCTGCATCAAACGGTTGCAGAATGTACCGTAACTGCCCATTTTTGCATTGTTTGCCCATTCCTCCAGCTGTTCCATATCCATATGTCCGAAGTCTTGAATCATCCGGATAAAACGCTGGTTATGGTAAAGTGTATTCATCCTGCCATCCTGAACAACAAATATGGCAAAGGGACTGTCGGATTCCGGGTCATGTATTCGTTCCGAACTGAATGCCAGCGGATTGTTGCTCATAACGTTGACTCGGCCAACGCGGTCGAAAAAGTAGTTGTCTGCCAGATTTTCAAAATGCAGATTTTTCTCTTTCAGCAGTCTGATGAGATTTTCCATAGGCAAAGGCTTACTTATATAATATCCCTGTGCTTTTTCACATCCGATTTGACGAAGGAATTCCAACTGTTCCAGTGTTTCCACCCCTTCGGCAAGTGTGCGGATTCCCAAATCCTTCGCCATGGATACAATCGCACTGAGAATGCGTGCTGTTTTTTCATTTGCGCGGCGCAAAAACAGCATATCAAGCTTGATGAGATCAAAGTCGTAACTTTGCAGTGTATTAAGAGAGGAATATCCTGCTCCGAAATCATCCATCCAGATCTGATAACCATCTTTATGAAATTCTTCGATCTGGTGTTGTACAAATTCTTCATCTCCGTGGAAGGAGGACTCTGTAATTTCCACATGAATCATTTCACGAGGAATTCGGAATTCAGATAAAGTATTATTGATCAGTTCATGCAGATTTGGAATCTCAAAGTCAAGACGACTCAGATTAATGGATACCGAAACCGGATGAACGCCTTCTTCCAGCATTGTGGAATACTCTTTACAGATATTTCGGATCATACACAGATCCAGCTTATGAATGAGATGATTATTTTCCAGTACCGTGATGAACACATTAGGGGATAAAAATCCATAAACCGGATCTATCCAGCGCGCCAATGCCTCCACACTGCAGATTTCTCCGGAAAACGTGCGCATGACCGGCTGATAATACGTTTTGATCCAGCCTTTTTCGATGGCTTCGTCAATGTGATCCACCAGATATTTATTGAGCTGAAGTGAGTTGGAAAGATCTTCACTATAATCTCTCGTATAACATCCGAACTGACTTCCCGCATGATCACAGGCCAGTCGTGCATTATCGCATGCCACTGCTGCATTGTCATCGGGCTGTAATCCGTATACACCGGCTGCAATCGACATGGCGGCCGGATGACATTCCTTTACAGCATGGTAAACCTGATCGATTTCCTTATATACTTCGTCATGTGCGGTAATAACCACGAAATGATCGGATTCAAAATGTGCCGCAAAGCCGTTTTGAAAAACTTTTCTTAATATTCTTGCAACATTGATCAGAAATCGATCGCCTTCTCCCATCCCGTATTCGGAATTGA
>ONLM01000163.1 GCA_900318695.1 uncultured Eubacteriales bacterium
AACTTCATAACAGAAAGAACCGCCGGAATATTGTTCTGCATATTCGGAACCTCTACATAAGAGATGGCTCCTCCCGGTGAAAGCTTCTGGAAATCGGCCTCAAACTTCAGCTTTGTAAAGGCATCTATCTTTTCACGTACATTTACATGATAAGAGTTTGTGATGTAGTTATGATCCGTTACACCCTCAATAATGCCGAAACGCTTCTGGAGACACTTGGAGAACTTATAGGTTGTAGACTCCATCGGTGTTCCATAAAGGGAATAGCTGATGTTCTCCGCTGCCTTCCACTCTGCACACTTGTCATTTAAGTGCTGCATAACCTGCAGTGCGAATGGCTTTGCCTCTTCATCGGTATGAGACTTGCCTGTCATAGCAACACACATCTCGTAAAGACCTGCATAGCCCAGAGAAATGGTTGAGTAGTTATTAAAGAGCAGTTTGTCGATCTTTTCGCCCTTCTTTAAACGGGCAAGAGCACCATACTGCCAAAGGATCGGAGCAACATCGGATGTCGTACCCAGCAATCTTTCATGACGAAGACGCAGTGCTCTGTGGCAGAGTTCCAGACGCTCATCCAGAATCTCCCAGAACTTCTTCATATCCTTATGTGCGGAACATGCTACATCAACCAGATTGATGGTTACAACGCCCTGATTGAAACGGCCATAGTACTTATGCTTTCCGCCTTCACCAAATCCCTCTGTATCCGGAGTGAGGAAAGAACGGCATCCCATACAAGGATATACATCTCCATTCTTGTATTCCTTCATCTTCTTGGCAGAAATATAGTCCGGAACCATACGCTTGGCTGTACATTTTGCAGCAAGCTCTGTCAGATACCAGTACTTGCTGTCTTCTGTAATATTATCTTCATCCAGTGCGTAAATGATCTTCGGGAATGCCGGTGTGATCCAGACTCCCTTTTCGTTCTTTACGCCCTGCATACGCTGTTTCAGAACTTCTTCAATGATCAGTGCAAGATCCGCTCTGGTCTGTCCGTCCGGTACCTCATCCAGATACATGAACATGGTTACAAACGGTGCCTGTCCGTTACAGGTCATCAGGGTAATGAGCTGATACTGAATTGTCTGCACACCACGGGTGATTTCTTCACTCAGACGGCGCTTAACGGTTCTCTCGATCTTTTCTTCCTCCAGAGAATCTCCGTTTTCCTTCCGCTCTGCTACAACCTGCTCACGAATCTTCTTACGGGATACGTCAACAAACGGAGCCAGATGAGACAGTGTAAACGACTGTCCGCCGTACTGGTTGGAAGCAACCTGTGCAATGATCTGTGTCGTAATGTTGCAGGCGGTATAGAAGCTGTGCGGCTTCTCAATCTTGGTACCGGAAATAACCGTACCGTTCTGCAGCATATCCTCCAGATCGATCAGATCACAGTTGTGCTCCTTCTGTGCATAATAGTCGGAATCATGGAAATGAATAATTCCTTCTTCATGCGCCTTTACAATATCCTCCGGAAGAAGCAGACGCTTTGTAAGGTCGCGAGAAACCTCGCCGGCCATATAATCACGCTGGGTAGAGTTGATTACAGGATTCTTGTTGGAATTTTCCTGCTTAAGCTCCTCGTTTGCCTGATCGATCAAAGACAGGATGTCATCATCGGTTGTATTGGATTTACGTGCGATTTCTCTCTTATAGCGGTAACGTACATATTTCTGAGCGACCTCGTAGCCACGCATTTCCATGATGCCTGTCTCTACCATGTCCTGGATATCTTCTACATTAACAGCATGCGAAGAAGCCGCAACGCGCTTTGCCACGGTATCGGCAACACCCATGATCTGATATTCATTCATCTGGTAGATCGGCTCTACCTCTTTGTTTGCCTTGCGAATCGCATTTGCAATCTTCGAAACATCAAATTCCACTTCCTGACCGTTACGCTTGATTACCTTGGTTTTTACGGTAATGTCCTGATTATCCAATTTCATACGTACCATCCTTTTCTTTTCCCTTAATATTTCGACGTTTACGGGTAATTTTAATCCATAGATCTGTGTTCATTCTACGCTCCGCTTATATGCGGAGTAGACGTCGCGCCAGCGCGGTATCATGCTGCCTTGACCTATATTTACGTGTATATACTAAATATTGTCTTTGGTTTTTATCAGATACACTATATATTGTGTGTCTTGACAGTTAAATACTATACTACGAACAGACCGAAAAGGGAACAGATATATCCCATTAAACTTATTTTTGGCAAATGTGATGAAAAACATATTTGCTCTTGCATCTTTCATCTTTACAATGTGGGTACGAAAAAGGGACGAAATATCGTTATTTTTTTCCGTTTTACGAATGTCAAGGTAGGCTTTCTGTTTTGTGAAGGTTTACCAAAACGCAATGGGTAGATTCAGTTAGCGCGCATACCACATCATATTGTGGTCAAATAAAAATTGCCGGGTCTTCGCAACCCGGCAATTTTTTATGCTTTTTGGAATTCAAATGGTTTTAAAATGGTTTTAATTAGAAGCGATTACGCCGCCCTCATACTTGTTTGTAATGAAATTCTTTACATCTTCGCTGGATAATACCTCTACGAGCTTCTTAGCCCACTCTGCATCCTTATCCTTCTCATTTACGGCAATGATATTTGCATAGGTCTTTGCAGCCTCAGAATCTGCCTTCTCCTGTACCAGTGCATCCGATGGCTTGAAGCCTGCGTCGATGGCATAGTTACCGTTCATTGCAGCGAAATCAACAGAATCTACCGATCTAGGAATCTGCGCAGCCTCAACCTCAAGAATATCGAGGTTATGAGGATTCTCTACAATATCCTGCTTTGTAGCCTTAAGACCAACGCCGTCCTTCAGCTTGATCAGACCATTGTCCTGAAGAAGAAGTAATGCTCTTGCCTCATTTGTGGTATCATTCGGAACCGCAATCTTGGCCTTATCAGGAATATTGGAAAGATCCTTCGACTTACCGGCATAGATACCGAACGGCTCATAGTGGATGGCACCGACCGAAACGACCTTGGTGCCCTTCTCAGCATTGAAATCATCAAGATATGGCTGATGCTGGAAATAGTTTGCCTGAAGCTCACCCTGATCTACCGCAAGATTCGGCTGAACATAATCATTATATACAACTACTTCAATGTTAATGCCTGCAGCGGCAAGCTTGTCCTTTGCAAACTCCAGAATCTCCGCATGTGGGCTCGGTGTTGCACCGATCTTGATATCTACAGGAGTGGCCAGCGGTGTAATATCACCGGAAGCGGCAGTCGTCTCTGCGCCGGCCGCAGTGGTTTCTGCTGCTGCAGCGGTTGTCTCAGCAGCGGCGGCAGTGGTTTCCGCAGCCGGTGCGGCAGTCGTAGCAGCCGGTGTGCTCTGTGAAGAACCACAGCCTGCAAGGGAAGCAGCGGCAAGCAGCGCTGCAAGTACGCAAGAAATACTCTTTTTCATAATTTTCTCCTCCTCGACCCGTAGGTCAATCTTCCTTTTATCGAGCTCGCTTATCCGTGGTACGTGCAAGCCACATCCAGATTTCCTGAATGAGCTGAACCAGAATTACGAGCACAGCAACCGCGATCAGCATAATATCTGTCTGATAACGGTAGTAACCGTAGTTCAAGGCGATGGCACCGAGGCCGCCGCCTCCTACGAAACCAGCCATGGCACTATAGCTCAGGATGGTTGTAATACAAATCGCCGCACCTACCAGCAGGCTCGGCTTTGCTTCCGGCAGAAGCACCTTACAGATGATCTGCCAATTGGAAGCGCCCATCGACTTCGCAGCCTCGATAACCCCGGCATTCACTTCCTTAAGGGAGCTTTCAACCATTCTACCGATATACGGCGCAGACGCAATGATGAGTGGTGGAATGATCGCCTTCGGTCCGAGAGTCGTATGGACCAGAAATTTGGTAATCGGAAGTACCATAACCAGCAAAATAAGAAATGGTATCGACCGGAAAATGTTAATGATCGTACCCAGAATGGCATGCAGCCATCCACATGGGTGAATGCCGTCTTTATCGGTTACGACCAGGATCACGCCGAGCGGGATACCGATCAGATACGATACGGCACTGGAAATCAGGGTCATATAAATGGTTGCCCAGGTTTCCGAAATATACATGGAAACGGATGCTGCATTCATTTATTCCACCTCCGAAAAATCAATGTTTTTACTCTTTAAATATTTTTTTAGAAGCGCGGCTTCTTCTTCGGCCTCCGGCAGTTCTACCACCATCTGCCCTACCGCCATACCATCGACCTCATGGGTATTGGCAAAAAGAATGTTGACCGGTGTCTTGCACTGCAGGATCATATCGGAAATGATCGGCTCATGTGCATTGTGTCCGTCAAAGACGATACGGATCTTTTCATTCTTGCTGTCACCGAATGTGATCGGTGTATCGGCATATGCATCTCCATCGCCCAGAATCAGGCGGCGTCCGATTTCAGAACGCGGATTGGAAAAAATCTCACTTACCGGACCGCTTTCTACAATATGGCTGTGATCAATAATAGCCACCTCATCACAGATGGCTTCTACAACAGACATCTGATGAGTAATTACAATGATCGTAACCCCCAGCTCCTCATTGATCTTTTTCAGAAGATCAAGAATCTGGTTTGTAGTCTTCGGGTCAAGAGCGGATGTTGCCTCATCACAAAGGAGAATTTTCGGATTTGTGGCAAGCGCTCTCGCAATCGCTACACGCTGCTTCTGTCCGCCGGACAGTTGAGACGGATAATTCTTCTCACGGTCGGCCAGACCAACCATTTCCAGGAGCTCATGCGCCCGTGCCTTGGCTTTTTTCTTATCTTCTCCCGCAATCTCGAGTGGAAAGGTAACGTTCCGAAGCAGATTTCTCTGATCCAGCAAATTGAACTGCTGAAAGATCATACCCATATTTCTACGGATACTGCGGATCTCTCTGTCCGTCATGCTTCCCAGAGAACGTCCCTCGAACTGCACCTCACCGGAGGTAGGAATTTCAAGATAATTGATACAGCGAACCAATGTGGACTTACCGGCACCGGATAAACCGATGATGCCCTGAATGGATCCTTCCTTAATGTCTAAATTGATATCGTCCAGAGCCATGACCGGACCGGATGAGGTCTCGAAGGTCTTGCCCATATTCACGATACGGATAATGTTGTCTCCCTTTGCCAATGTTCTTCCCTTTCTGATCGCGGAGTCGACGTCGTTTTAGCCGGCTTAAAAACCGGTACTTCCAAAGCATTTTTCAGCTCTGCAAGTTATTCCGCGCATACCTTATATGCTGTACATTCATATAAGTCATGTTTGGAATTTTAGTACGTCAGCGCCTTTTAATCAAATACGTAAATTCTTTAGTCCGTTATAAGTATAATCTATAACAGAAAAGGCCGCCCCAAGGCGGCCCTCCATATTATTTACAAAGTTCATAAATGGCTTTTGCATATACCTTTGCGGCGGTTACGAGGTTATCTACCCCCATGAACTCATCCGCACCATGCATATGTGTATCGATACCCGGAAGAATTGCACCAAATGCTACACCGTTTTTCAGCTCATGCACATATGTGCCGCCGCCGATGGCGAGGCATTCGCCCTTTAATCCGGTCACATCCTCATATGCACCAAGCAGTGTCTTTACGAGTGTGGAGTCTCCGGATACAACATGCGGCGGGATCATACCTGCTGTTTCCAGTGTAAAACCGGCTTTTTCTGCCACGGCTCTAGCCTGATCCTCACAGTTTTCCTTTGTTCCCATAACCGGAACGCGGCTGTCGAACTGGAATGACATTTCTGTCGGTGTTACATGATAAAGATCCAGTGTGCAGGTAAGGTCGTGAGACTCTTCGTCACACATCTTGATTCCAAAATGCTCTCCATCGGTCTCACCCCATGGGAATATCTCGGTTGCCTTCTTAATATAAGTAAGCTGTTCACAGGCAGCCAGAGGAAGCTTGTTGATCAGATACAGTGCTGCAAGACCGGCATTCTTTCCGGATTCCGGTGTGGAAGCATGTGCTGAAACGCCTTCAATGGTAATTTCGTCCACGCCGGTCTGGATGCATTTCACACCAAGCTCCTTCGCGATTTCATCCATTGGCGCTTCCGCCAGATTCATATCAAAGCCTTCCAGTCTGATGACCGCCTTCTGTGGAACGGCATTGAGCGCAACACCGGCCTCCAGAGATACAAGACGAGGGAGTGCTGTAGACTCTGCCACTGTCTTTGTAATGGCTCCACGGAACATTCCCTTCTCTATATTAATAATCGGGAACTCTGCATCCGGAGAGAACGTCATTTCTGCTTCCTGTTCCTCCTGATAATACTGCTCAATGTCTGCAGAGCCGCTTTCCTCATCGGCACCCATGATCAGACGAATGCCCTTCTTGAGTTCTACGCCGCTCTCCTTTAATGCACGCATGGCATACATGGCAGCCATAAGCGGTCCCTTATCATCCGAACTTCCACGTCCGTAGATCTTGCCGTCTTTTACAACCGGCTTGAACGGCTCCGTTACAGTCCAACCTTCACCGGCCGGTACAACATCGGTATGGGCAAGGATATCGAGTGTATGAGGAAGCGCATTGTCATAATCTGCGGTGGCAACATAGTTGTCGTAATTCTTGATTTCAAAACCATATTTCTCCGCCAGGTCCATGCCAAAGTGAAGTGCATTAAACGGACCTTCACCAAATGGCTTTCCCTGCTCGTACGCGCCCTTGACAGAATCGATCTTGATAAAATCACAAAGATCCTGTACCAACTCATCCTGATGTGCATCAATCCAGTCAAATACTGCCTTATTCATTGCTGTCCTCCTAAAGGTTGATTTCCGCTTAGTTCTTTGAAAACTCGGTAAGCTTCAGATTCTTATTGCGATCCAGAACCATACCTACAGACCACTCGTGGGCAAAGAGGAGAAGCGGCTGATCCTTCAGATCCTTTACCAGCTTCATATCGGATGTACCCTCGATCTTCTCCGGGTCAACCTCGGTATAATTCTCAATCCAACGAATGTATTCATATGGAAGTGTTTCCAGACGTACGTCTACATTATACTCATTTTTCAGACGGAATGTCAGTACTTCAAACTGAAGAACACCGACTACGCCGACAATGATCTCCTCCATACCGGTATGGAACTCCTGGAAGATCTGAATAGCACCTTCCTGCGCAATCTGGGAAACACCCTTTAAAAACTGCTTTCG
>ONLM01000141.1 GCA_900318695.1 uncultured Eubacteriales bacterium
AATCCGTATCGACTCTGTTTGTGTTATATATAGTTTACCATAGTGCATTTTATATGAGGTATGAAAATCATAAAAGAGGAGGGAATCCGCGCTGCGAAAAGAAATGAAATTTTGAAAATAGAAAGAGGACGCTTTCTGCTTTTACAGAATGCATCCTCTTGACAGGAAAATAAATAAAATTCCGAATAAAAATCCGGCCTTAGGCACAATCAGCGAGCATAGGTACTGTAAAGAGTGACATGGTCATTGATACAGTTCCATACGCCCTGTGCTTTTCCGGTAACTGCGATATAATGCGTTCCGCTTGCTGCAGTAAACGCGGAAACCGAACAGTTGCCCGCTTTTGCAATATAACCGGTTTTGGCTAGATTTACGATACCGCTGGTAGCCTTCTGTGCGATGCGGGAAAGGAAAAGATTGGTTAGAGCAATGCCGGTGCTGTGTTTGGCATTGGCTCCGGTAGTGTAATGCACTGCAGACAGTACGGCACGGGCCAGATCATTTTTGGACGCCGCATTCATAATGGTTGCGATATCCTTTGGCGTACTGTAATGCTGCTCGTTATAAAGACCGGTGGTATTTGTAAAATGGGTGGTTACGGCAATGCCTAAAGCCTGTGCCTTCTGGTTCATCAGAGCCACAAAATTTTCTTCAGAACCGGCAATCAGCCTTGTAAGTGCCAGTGCAGCATCGGCACCGGAAGGAAGGATCAGACCGTACAGAAGATCCTGTACCGAGACGACTTCCCCGGCCTTGAAGCCAACATGGCTTGCACCGTTGGTTTGCACGTAATCTACAATATCCTGTGTGATGGTGACATTCTTTTTCAAGTCCGAAACATGTTCACAGGCTACCAGCAGCGTCATGACCTTGGTCATGGAAGCCGGGTTGAAACGCTCTGTGGCATTTTTGGCTGCGATAATTTCGTTGGTATCGGCATTGACGAGAATGGCATAGTTGCTTCCTACGTTTGGAACGGTGGTTTTCTCTGTCGTGAAAAATCCGTTTCCGGTTCCCGAAGCCGTGGTTTTGTTTTCTTTGCCGTTAGAAACGGAGCCGGAAGTATCGGAAGGATGGTTTTCTGCCATGCTTTGTGCCGTGTTTTCACCGGTTTCGGTTTCGGATACAGAGTTATTCTGCTCCTGCTGTTTATCACCTGCTACAGGGCCGTAGTCGGAAATGACGACGCCCTTTGTAACGGTATCGGCATATGCATTTACAGGAAATGCAGCACTCATTACTCCGGCAAGAAGGAGTGCGCCGATCTTAGTCACCCATTGTTTAGTCGTTTTCATGATGTCCTCTTTTGATTAAATTTTATGTTTTTATCTTAGCATATGTTTTGCGGACAGAAACTTACTAAAAACTGACAATATCCTGTTAGTACAGATTGATTTCCTTTCCGTCGACAAACTTGGCTTCCAGGCGGCATTCCTTGTTCAAATAGAACATACGGGTGAAACGTGCCTCCTCTCCTATAGACATATAGGTTTTTGCGTTGGAGTCATTGACAATGCAGGCATCGAAGCTGTAACCCGGTTCAAAGGCACCGACCTTGCCAAAGAAAGATCCGCCGCCGCGCGTTGCCATATAAAAGGCATCGACAATGGTGATAGGATCTTCATCGCTGTGGATATAACGCCAGCGCATTTTAGATACCTGAACGGCGCGGACGATTTCGGATGCCATGTTTAAAGATTCGCCGGCGGCCACATCGGTACCGAGACCCAGGTTGATGCCCATACTCAGCATACGACGGATCGGCGCAATGCCGGAGGACAGATTGATGTTTGAACTTGGGCAATGAGCAACGTAGCATCCGCTCTGTTGCAGAAGATCCAGTTCGGCCTTGGAGGAACTTACGCAATGTGCCATGATGGTGTGATCATATTTTCCGATCATACCGAATTTTTCGTAGGCTTCACCATAGAAATTGGTATCCGGTGCAAGTTCCTTGACCCAGGTGATTTCACCGCGGTTTTCCGACAAATGGGATTGAACCGGAAGATTGTCACGCTTATGAATCTGACTTAAAGACATCATAAGATCATCGCTGCAGCTTGGAATGAATCGTGGTGTAATGATCGGGCGGGTATTCTGGTAGCCGTTCTTAAGACAGCCCTTCAGAAAACGTTCGGTTTCATGAAGGGACTCACCGGTGGATTCGATGTAGTAGTCCGGAGAATTTCGGTCCATATTAACTTTACCGACGTAGGTCCGTAAGCCTGTTTTTTCCAGCTTATCCATGAGCAGCAAGGTGGTATCAGTATAGATTGTGCCAAAGATGGAAGCACGTGTGGTGTAGGATTTTCGCAGTGCATCCACATAAACCTGATAGGATTTGTCGGCATAATCCTGACTTTTGTAATGAGATTCCTCCGGGAAGGTATAGGTATTTAACCAGTCCAGTAGCTCTAATTCCATACCCATACCGCGAAAACTGTATTGTGGTGCATGATTATGAAGATCCACAAGACCCGGCATAATGATACGGCCGGTAAAATCATACAGTTTGACCGGCTTGTATTCGTCCGGAAGCATAGGGTAGATATTTTCAATCTGTCCGCCCTTTACGACCATATACTGATCTTTATGAAAACGAAGCTTTCGGTTTTCGTCGCAATCGTAGAAATCACCCTTAACGGTAAATAAATCCATAATATTGTGCCTGCCGTGGAAACCCAGGCAGAGTACTCCTTTTCTTGTATTTTCTAGTGGACTGCGGAAGTGATCCTGCCGCAGTTTTTGTGGTTTTCTTTAGAGCTAAAAAGAAGCAACTGCAGAGCAGTTGCTTGTTGTTGCCCGCTGTTGCAAAGCAGGACTTATTCTATCATAAAGCATTCATTTGTGAAAGCCTTTTGCCTGTGAAAATGGCGAAAAGGATCTTCTGTTAATGCTTTTTGAAATACTCCATAGTAATACCAGCAACCTTTGGTGACAGGGCCAGAACGGCAATGAGGTTTGGAATGGCCATCAGGGCATTCATTGTGTCGGCGATCTGCCATACCAGACCAAGTTTGACCGTTGCACCTACGACGATAAAAACCACGTATAAAGACTGATATACAACGATACTCTTTGTGCCAAAGATGAATTCCATGCAGCGGCTTCCATACAGACTCCAGCTGAGCAGCGTAGAGAATGCAAACATGGTGATGCAGCAGGCAATGATAATGGAGGCAATGCGGCTGCCGAAGGTACTTGCGAAGGCCATAATGGTCAGATCGGTACCGGCGGAAGTGCCGTAAAAGCTGCCTGCAGAGCCGGATACCAGAATGGCAAAGGCCGTTAGTGTGCAGATAATGATGGTGTCGGCAAAGACTTCAAAGATGCCGTACATGGCCTGATGAACCGGATGGCTGACATTGGCGGCCGCGTGCGCGATCGGTGCGGTACCCAGTCCGGCTTCATTGGAGAAAATGCCGCGGCCAAAACCGGCCTTTACGGCCTGCTGCATTACAACGCCGCTTAAGCCGCCGCCCAGAGCAGCCGGATGGAAAGCACCGGAAAGAATGGCTGAAAAAACATGACGTATTTCACCTGCGTGTGTCAGTACGACAAAAAGTGCGGTGAGAATATAGATCAGGGCCATAAAAGGAACCAGAGTTTCTGTTACGGCGCCGATACGCTGAAGACCGCCAAAGAGTACCAGACAGGCAAGAATTGCACCGATAATACCGATCACAAGATAAATGCGCCAGAGATCTCCCTCGGAAATGGAAGGATGAAATGCACTGAATACGGAACCGATCGAAGTCGCAATGGTATTGATTTGCGTCATGTTTCCGGTACCAAGAGCCGCAAACAGACCAAAAAAGGAAAACATCACGCCAAGCCATTTCCACTTCTCTCCCAGCCCGTTTATGATGTAGTACATCGGTCCGCCGACAAAATCACCTTTGTCATTGATTTCGCGGTATTGTACGGCCAGAATAATTTCCGCATATTTTGTACACATACCGAATAAAGCGGCAATCCACATCCAGAAAATGGCACCGGGTCCGCCTAAAGCAATAGCACCGGCAACACCGGCAATGTTTCCGGTTCCTACCGTACCTGCGAGTGCCGTGGTCAGGGCCTGCACCGGTGTCAGAGAACCATCCTGGGCCTCCTTCTTTTTAAAGAGGTTACCGATGGTATGACGCATTATATAAGGGAATTTTCGGAACTGAAGGAACCCCATGATAATGCTGAGGTAGAGACCGGTTCCTATGAGAAGAACCAGTGTCGGTACCCCCCACACAAAGCTGTTTATTTTTTCAGAAATGGCTGAAATCAGTTCCACAATCGTATCCTTTCTCTGTATCTGTTTTAACTGTAAATTTGTGTTTCGCATAGAGATCGATATGTGCAGAATTTTATCACATTAAAGTGCAGAATAACAGGCATAATTTCAGAAAATACATCGGATGCGACATAGAAATTTGAAATTGACGGAACAGAAAACGAAAAAAGGGACATGACTTTTGTCATGTCCCTAATTTTTATCAAAACAATATCGATGGAAATCGAATTAGAGCTGAGGACCTGCAGAAACAAGTGCCTTGCCGGCTTCGTTTCCTGTATACTTTGTGAAGTTCTTCTGGAATCTCTCAGCAAGATCCTTAGCCTTAGCCTCCCACTCTGATGCGTTAGCATATGTATCGCGAGGATCAAGGATAGCAGGATCTACACCTGGAAGCTCTGTAGGTACTTCTAAATCGAAGAATGGGATCTTCTTTGTAGGAGCCTTTGCAACATCACCGTTCTGAATTGCTGTGATGATACCACGAGTATCCTTGATGGAGATTCTCTTGCCAGTGCCGTTCCAACCGGTATTTACAAGGTAAGCCTTTGCACCGGACTTTTCCATCTTCTTAACGAGCTCTTCTGCATACTTTGTAGGATGAAGCTCAAGGAAAGCCTGACCGAAGCAAGCGGAGAAAGTAGGTGTAGGCTCTGTGATGCCGCGCTCTGTACCGGCAAGCTTAGCTGTGAATCCTGAAAGGAAGTAGTACTTGGTCTGCTCAGGTGTGAGTATAGAAACAGGAGGAAGTACGCCGAATGCGTCAGCTGAAAGGAAAATAACGTTATCAGCAGCAGGACCGTGAGAGATAGGCTTAACTATCTTCTCAATGTGG
>ONLM01000175.1 GCA_900318695.1 uncultured Eubacteriales bacterium
ATTCATTTCATGCAAAACAGATAATTCTCTTACGCCCTTTCCCTGCCTATATTCCAGCGGTTCACCCCCCCCACCCCGGACACCTGACTTTATCCGGATCTGCCATAAAATCTATCTGCGAACATGTTCCAAAAGGAAAATACTGCAAACACAAGTATATTGATGATCACAATACAAGCTCCGGTCGGTACCGGATATATGTAAGAAAAAATCATTCCCGCCACAAAGCATAATACGGACAATACCGCTGAAACCAAGACTGTAGACTGAAACGTCCGGCAAACTCTCATTGCCGTGATAGATGGAAACACAATCAAACTTGAAATCAAAAGCGTACCCATCATTCGCATTCCAAGTACTACCGTCACTGCCGTTAAACTTGCAATGATCATATTGTACCGTTTTGTATGAATTCCTGTTGCCTTTGCAAAATTCTCATCAAATGTCACTGCAAAAATCCGATGATAGAACATTCCGTAAAGAAGCAGTACGATGATGCTCAGGATCACAGAAATCCATACATCCATTCCACTCATGGCCAATATGCTTCCAAACATATAATTGCATACATCTGTATTCATACCGGTCGTTAATGAAATCACCATAACTCCAATCGCCAAAGCACTACTGCACATTAGCGCAGTTGCCGCATCTCCCTTGATTTTTGCACTGTCTTCAATCTGTAGCAGAAAAAAAGCGGTAGCCACGCAGATGGGAATGGATACATACAGCGGTGAAACACCCAATGGATATGCAATCGTAAGTGCTGCAAATCCTACATGTGACAAACCGTCTCCGATCATGGAGTACCGTTTCAATACAAGACTGGTACCCAAAAGCGATGCACACAATGACACCAAAATTCCAACAACAAATGCTCTCACTATGAAAGGATATGTAAACATATATAAAATTGTCTGCATCATGCAATTCCGCCTTTCAGAAAAGCTCTCCCAAGACAGGATTGCCGATAACTTTCTGCTGTACCAAAAAATTTTTGTTCATGATCCAGATGCAATATTTTATCCGCTTCCTGCACAGCGCCTTGTATATCATGGGAAATCATAATAATCGTCATATGATGTCTTTCATGCAACTCACGAATCGTTTTATACAGTTCTGCAGAAACAATCGGATCCAGACCGGTAACCGGTTCATCCAGTAACAGTGCCTTCTTTGCCGCGCACATTGCCCTTGCCAAAAGCACACGTTGCTGCTGTCCTCCGGACAAATCCCTATAGCATTTTGATTTCAAATTCTCTATTTCCAGAAGCTTCATATTTTCTTCTGCTTTCTTTTTTAGTACCGATGAATAGAAAAAATGGCACCCGATCTGATTTAAACAGCCTGACAATACCACTTCATACACACTGGCCGGAAAGTCCTTCTGTACCAGGGTCTGTTGAGGCAGATAACCGATTTCGTTTACTTTTAAAGTACCGTTATACAATATTTCACCTGCATAAGGCTTTTTCAAATGGAGAAGTCCCTTCATCAAAGTACTTTTGCCTGCACCGTTTTCTCCGACAATTGCCAGATAGTCTCCGGCATTCAGTTCAAAGGTCACATTTTCGACAACCGGAATTCCATCGTATGAAAAGCAACAATTGCAGCTCTTTATAAGGCTCATCTAGTACAATGCCTCCTTCAAGGACTCTACATTGTGTCGCATCAGACTTACATAGCTCACTCCACTTTTGAAATCTTCAGCACTCACATTGTGAACAGCATTCAGCAATTCTGTTTTCGCACCGGTTGCTTCTGCAATGGAATCCGCCATTCGTCCATTTGACAATTCAATATGGAAAACGACAGGAATCTGATCTTTTTTCACCTTATCGATTAAAAATGCTACCGTCTGTGCTGATGGTTCTGTATCCGTTGAACATCCCGGAAATGCAGCATAATATTTCAATCCGAATTCTTCACAAAAATAACGGAATGGGAAGCGATCCGCAACAATGATTTCTTTTCTCTTCGCATTATCGATTACCTTCTTTAATTCCTCATCCACCTGTTGTATTTCATCGATATAATTCTTGGCATTTTTTTGGAACTGTTCTTTATGTTCTGCATCTAAGTCACCTAACATATCCGCCATTTTTCCAACAATTATCATGGCATTGGCAGGAGATGTCCATACATGTTCATCCATCTCCGTATCTTCCGCTGCTTTTTCACCATCTTGCTCATCTTTTTCCGGTTCCATGCCTTCACTCAACTCTTCTTCTACAGTTTCTACTTGATCCATCAACTTAAACCTGTGTATGGATGTACTTTCCAAAGAATTTAACACACCATCGACCCATTCATCCGAATCTCCTCCTACGTATACAAAAAGGTCGCTGTTTTGAATCTTTATCATATCTTCCGGTGTTGGTTCGTAACTATGACTCTCTGCGCCCGGCTTCAAAAGCATTGTCACTTCCGCATCATTGCCTACAATATGCTTTGCAAAATCATATTCCGGAAAATTAGTGCATACAACCGACAACGTATTCTTCTTTTCTCCATTTTCCTGACTTTGAATCACATTTTCCCCATTGGTGTCGGAAGTCTCCTCCTCTTCCGTGTTTCTCGACTCCTCTATATTCTGCTTTTCATTCTGCATTTGACTCACTGCATCTTCTTTCTGCACAGCAGAATTTTGCATTTTTACCCCTATGGCGCCACATCCCGAAAGTACTGTCCCGGCAATTGCCAACATTAATAAACTTTTTACCTTTTTCATTTCTTCTTCCTTTCGCCTTACTATCCCTTTTCCAATTGCTATTTCTGCAATTGTGCCGGCATGAAGCTCGACCTTCCGTGTATATGTACCGATTTCACAACATATACCAGTACATATGCACATATCCATCGCCGATGATTTCATTACACAAATTGCAACTCATTTGCATATTATAGCCAAGCAGTTCTTCGCCGTCAATACAATTTGCAAATATGTTGCAATTTTGTGCATCAAAAAAGGCTTCCTCCAGCACGAAGCTGAACGAAGCCCTTCTGTAAATTATCTTTTTTCTACTGCTCTACATCTACATTCCTAATTTTCTTTCCCGCCTTTCGACGGCACGACTCACACTGTCCTATAATAAGTGATTTCGATGGATCCATATCAAATCCATATACAAGTTTCATCTTTTTTGCAAATCCATCTAAAAACACATCCTCTAGGTGAAAAATCCTTCCACACACCGCACACTGGGCATGCATATGTGTATTACAATGCTGATATGTATCAGAATACTGATAAAACCAAGAATCCTGATTTGGCTCTTTAAACTTAACAAGATTTCCTTGGTCACATAAACGTTCCAGATTTCGATAAATTGTTGTTCGACTTACTGTATTCTCATCATCTTTTACCGCATCAAATATTTCCTTTGCAGTAAACCGTTTCCCGGAATGTCCTTTCAAATATTCTATTATTAATGACCGCGCCTTTGTTCTATATTCGTTCTTCATATTTTCATTCCGTTTTTCCAATTTTTATATTTATTCGTTGCTTTTTTCACTGTCTGCCGTTTATCTTATCACAATTTATCTTTGCTCTAAAGGCATTCACTAAAGGTTTTCTCATTCATTTACTCTTCTAATCTCACAATAACAAAAGAGGCCAGAGCGAAAACACTCTGACCTCTCTCGTACCTTCAAAACTGCATACTACGTAACATAAATAAGGATGTAAAACATCAACCTAACCAGCCAAA
>ONLM01000142.1 GCA_900318695.1 uncultured Eubacteriales bacterium
AGAGGTATTGTTCTGGCTATTAGGATTGTTTTCCGGATTCTGCTCGAGTTTCCTGAGCATTTCATCAATGTTTCGCTTTAAGGACTCGGCTTCCGGACTGTGGCCTTGAAAACTGTCGGCGGATTGTTCTGCGCAGCCGTGTTCAGTAAGGATGGAACGAGCATGGTAAAGTATCTGTATGGCTTCTTGTCTTTTTTGTGCATCGTCGAGCTGGTCGAAATCTGTTCGATGCAGAATCGCAAGTGCAAGATTGACACGAACACTGCATTCTTTTCGCGCAGGAATCTTTTTCTTGAGGGCCTGTTCATAGCAGCTTATGGCGGTATCGTAGTCTTGGTTTTTATAGTATCCGTTTCCAAGGTTATAGAGCGGGATATATCCGTCGGGCATATTGAAATGCAGGAGTAGTTTCTCTGCGGAAAAATCAATCGTTTCTTTTTTTAGGTTATTTACATAAGAGTGATTTACCTGTATCCGGAAAAACAAAAATATGCTGCAAAAAAGAAAAAACAGCGGAATCAGATAAAGAAGGTATTTGATCCTGGGTTTTGCCCAATGCAGAAAGAATCCGATTTTTTCAAGAAGAAAAAGAAGCACTGCAACAGGGGATAATTGTTTTTTGGTATTTTTCATTGTACTTATAGTCTCCCTCGATAGAGAAATGCCATAAATTCGAATAGTAATAATATGGCCAGTGGAAATGAAAGGTAATAATACAGATCCTGATAACTGATGTAATTATGATCAATGCCGCTGACCATGCGGGCGTATCGAGAGATTTTTGCAATGGTAAAGTCAAGATTGTTTTTTCCGTTACTGTATACGTAATCAATGCCCATAGCGTCGGCAATCTGCTTTAGATTCTGTTCATCCAGACGTGTAATTGCATCCTCATGTGTTTCATAATCATAAACATATCCGGAGTATCCATCTTTCATACGGGCTCCTTGCGAGGTGCCATAGCCGATTACAGCGCCGCCGTCGATAAGGCCTTTCAATTCGGAAAAGTTCGCATCGGACGATCGGGTATCTTCTCCGTCACTCATAAAAAAGACGATGGTTTTACGTTTGTCTTTCTTTCGGGAGGAACGAAGAAGTGAGGCCATATCCTTTATAGAGTCTCCGACGGCAGTACCGTTTCCATCGTAATACTTTGGCGTTGTAATGTTTTCTGCAAGTCCGGTTACGGTAGAAATGTCCTGTGTAAATGGAGAAAGAACGCGGGAACGGTTGTCAAATTGTATCAGTGCGAAATTACTGCCGCTTAGATTTCTTGTGAAAGTACGGAGGTCATCGAGGGCCGCATTCAAGCGTGTCCGGCGAGGCTCGGAGTCAGCCGCATTCATACTGAAAGTGGTATCCACAACAAAAAGAATATCCAGATTTTTCAGCATAACTTCGGCATCTCGTTTTTCGAGCATGGGACGGGCTGTGATGAAAGCGGTAAGTATGGTGATCAGCAGGATGCGGGCAAAGGCCGAGAGCTTAGGAAGAATGTTCTGCCGTCTGGCCAAAATACGTACCATATAAAAGCCACCAACAATAACCATGGCCACAATAACTCCGACCGGCAGGATCGGATGAAACGAGATATTATTCATTTTTTTAACTCCCATCCTGCAATTGCAGCAAGCATCAGACAGCCAAGGAGAAGGTACAGAGGCTTCTCCGGCTGATCGGTAATCCTGGTAGATACAATTTCTGAAACGGTCATGGCAGGCTGCTTTTGAATATCCTTTACGATGTTCTGGGCATTTGTATCGGTACGGACATAGCATTTGCCATCGGTTGTGCGGACTGCGTCTTTAAAACCGGTACAGTTGCGGTCATAATTGTCAATTTCATCTTTATAATAATTTTCTCTGTCCGGATAGATTCCAAAAACAGTAATTCGATATTGACGGCATAATTCCGCTGCTTCCGAAAGGCTTACTAAAGGTGGAGCAAAGGCATTTTCTGCATTGTCCGTGGAAAGAATAATCACGCGGGTACGGTCGGTAGCGGTAAGATCTGTGAAACTGTACATAGCGGATGCCAGACCTTCGCCAATGAGAGAACTTCCTTTGGTGTGATTATTTGTCAAAGTGCCGGCTTCAATTTCCCGCAGACGGAACAAGACGCGATTGTACTCATCGTCCATGTCCTTGGGAATATCGCCGTCATATTTTTCGAAAGTCTCCTCGTATTCTTTCTGAAGTTTGAAGTATTCGCCAAGTTCATTCAGACGGTCTTCAATAAAGTCATAGTCATCGGTCAGAGGGACATAAACGACGGTACTTGTGTTAAAAATCGTGATTCCAAAGCGGTCGCCCTTTAGACCGGACACGAGTTGTTTCAAGTAGGTTACAATGTCGTAGTTTTGTTCATACAAGGAGTAGGAAACATCAAGACAAAGGAAAATATCCCGTTTTTTTACTCCGTTTTTAACAGAGTCTTCCTTGATTGGACGTGCTGTAAGCAGGAGGCATGCCACGATGGCTCCGGCAAGCGCAAAACCGACGGTCAGCACCAGAATGCGGTGAAACCACATAAGGCGCTGATAGATGGGAAGCTTTCGGGTTCGCTCGGTATTGGCAACTCGGAGACCTCCGGAATAGGTATTGTCTCTGCGTGTACGGAAAAAACAGGTTACTGCAAGTAATACGAGGCATATTATGATTCCGGGCAGCAAAATATAGCCGTTTTTTAATTCCATTTTTTTATGATCTCCAGAGTATCTTTAAGTGATTTTTCGAAATTCGCATTGGATCTTTCTGCAAATTCCGGTTCATAGTAAGTATGGAGCAGTTTGGTTAATGCCGGCAGATTTAAAGCTTTAATATCCGTATAGGTGCATGTTGTGACCTGAATACCGGTAGCATCTTTTACAAAATCACGAATCAGGCGGCTCATTTCCTGGTAGGCTTTCCTTTCGGAAACCTTGCCGGTTTTCTGCCTGTCAGAGAGA
The DNA here is from genome assembly GCA_900318695.1 of uncultured Eubacteriales bacterium. Classification (GTDB taxonomy): domain Bacteria; phylum Bacillota; class Clostridia; order Lachnospirales; family Lachnospiraceae; genus Oribacterium. Next base: position 2,948 of record ONLM01000142.1, read on the forward strand.
TGCTGCAATTTTTTTTGGTATTGTGTCTTTAAGCGTGAAAGATGTGAGGCAGAAACCGGACGGATATGGAGATCATGAAGTCCCTCCAACGGATTTTCTAAAGAAACTTTTCCACGAAGAAAATGGTATAACAAAAATACGGTAGCTATCGCTGCAACCGCAAACAGAATGGCACATACGATCCAAATTGGCGGAAACAAAAAAGGATCCTGCAAATCAACCGAAAATTCCATGGCGTTTCCTTTCCAAAAGAAGAATTAAAGCATCAATGATCCGTTCTTCCTGTATGACATCCATCATTGCACCCTGATACCGACGTAAGGATTCATGGATACGATTTTGAATGATGGCACGATCTTGCTTTTCTGCTTCGCGGAGTCTGCGGCTGCCTGTGAGAAAAGCCGGGACATAGTGGCCCAGCATGGTGTCATAGGTATTGTCCTGTGACAAAAAAGCATCCTGCAGGTTGAAGAGAAAAAGGTCGTGATTAAGAGATATTTCATGAAGGATCTGATCGTCAAGTGTTTCCATTCCGCCGATATCTGTAATGATAAAGAGCATGGTTTTTCGAGACAAAGTATCGGTTACGCGGTGACAAAGCTCAGACAGACTATACTTTGGATCCTGCGTGATGGTTTTTTTTAGATTGTACAGCAGAGCTTCCAGATGTCCGGGGCCGGAACGAAAACCGCTGAGTTCAATGCCTTCGGCAGTACTGTTTGCCAACGCAAAATCCGCACTGTCCCGGGAGGCAATATAAGCGATTGTTCCAAAGAGCATAAGGGCGAGATGCGCTTTATCCTCTCCTGCCATGGTATCGGCATCCATTTTCCGGCCGGTGTCCATAATAAAAAGGACATTATGTTTGCGCTCTGCTTCGTAACGACGAATGAGAATTTTTCCGCTTCGGGATGAGGATTTCCAGTCGATATCATGCACATCATCGCCGTAGGCATATTCCTTCAAATCTTCAAATTCCATGCTCCGTCCGTGAAAGATGGAATGAAAATCTCCTTCCAGAATATTTGACGTTTTTCGAGCCGTATAGAGTGCAACAGCGCGACGAATCTTAGATAGATAATCGTAGTCAAGGGTAATCGCATCGTTTTTTGCGGATGATTTTTTCATAATGATTATGGGGTAATGATGTTGTTTACAAGTTCATCAATAATGGTTTCAACGGATACATTGTCTGCAACTGCGGCATAGGTAAGACCGATACGGTGACGGAGAACCGGATGCCGCATATCCTTTACATCGTCAGGAGTAACGAAACTTCTGCCGTGCATGAGAGCAACCGCTTTTGCAATCCGGAGAAATGCGATAGAGGCACGAGGGCTTGCTCCTATGCGGACATAATGAGCGTGATCTTTAGGAAGTCGTTCCTTAGGGTGCCGTGTGGCATCAATAATACGGGCAATATACTGCTTGATGGCGTTATCAATATATACTTTATCTGCGATGGCCTGAATGCGATCAAGATCGTGAATTGTCATGACAGGCGGAATGGCTTCTCTTCTACCCTGTTCCAATAAAGTAAGGATTTCGGCTTCTTCATCTACTGTAGGATAGGTGATGATTTCTTTGATCATAAAACGATCTGTCTGGGCTTCTGACAGAGGATAGGTGCCTTCCTGCTCAATCGGATTCTGCGTCGCAATAACCGTGAAGACATCATTGGGCATCTGGTAAGAGGTTCCGCCTATGGTTACCTGTTTTTCCTGCATGGCTTCCAGCATGGCGGACTGAGTTTTGGCGCTGGAACGGTTTACTTCATCGAGAAGAACAAAGTTTGCAAAAACCGGGCCGAAGATGGTTTCGAATTTTCCGTTTGACTGATTATAGATCTGAGAACCAATGATATCGCTTGGCAAAAGGTCCGGAGTACATTGAATTCTGGAGAATTTACCCTGTACTGCATCGGCTATGGCCTTGGCAGAGGTGGTTTTTGCCAAACCGGGAACCGATTCAATAAGGATGTGCCCATCGGCTATGATTGCGGCAATCAGAGATGTTTTAAGCCTTCTTTGTCCAATGACAGAGGAGTCGAAAAAACGAGAAAGATCCTGAATGCCTTTTTGCGCAAAGTCCATCTCTTCTTGTGAGATGTTACTGTTATTATCAGAAAAGTTCATACAGCCTCCTTATTGGCCCAAATTATTTATTTGAAATTATAGCATAAATATAAGAAAAATCCCCTACGAAAGAAGTTCGTAAGGGATTTGCAATTAATTGGAACGAAGCCCATTCATCGCTTTTTTCTTTTGGTACATACGTTGATCGGCGTCACGGAACAATGCCTGGTAATTTGGATAGTGATCCGGATCTTCCGGATCAAATTCTGCCATACCGTAAGCGATGGAAATCGCCTCTTCCGGTGATTTTGCATGCTCCTGTGCACGTTCCATGCCCTGCTCAAAGCTTTCGAGAAGAGATCGGCGATAATCATAATCTGTTCCAAGAAGTATGATGACAAATTCATCACCACCGATGCGGTATACCGGACTGTGAAGAAAAACGGTACAGATATAAAAGCAGGAATTTGTAATGTAACGATCTCCTTCTTCATGTCCCAAGCTGTCATTGATTCTTTTCAAATGATTCAGATCACAAAGAACAAGGGCAAATCGCTCACTTTTATTGCTGATCAAGGCTTCAATCCGATGGATTTCATCTACATAGGCAGTTTTACTTTTTACGCCGGTCAATGGATCACGATAGGCCAAAAGCTGCACATCCGATATATATTTCTTTAAGGAGGCGGCAGTGACTTCAAAACTTTTTGTCAGTGCACCGACTTCATCATTGGTTTCCGGTATCAGATGAATATCAAGATCGCCTGACGCAATGCGGCTTGCGGAATAATTCAGTTTGCGTAATGGACGAATAATGTGGCCGACAAGGCTGATGGTAATGCAAACAAAGAAAATACAGATCAATAATGTTGCAGAAATACAGCGGATGACCAGTCGATTACGGATTGCATCGATTTCTTCAGCAGGAGCGGCAAGAACCAGCTTCATGTCGTTATCGAGAGAACGCCATGTTAACTTTTTCTTTACTCCATCCAGCTCGTAGGAAACCAATAGATCTTTTCCGCTTTGTATGCGGATTCGGCGAGCTACTTCACGGAGACCGAGTTTTACGCCGGGATAATAAACACCGGCACGCATATTCTGGTGGTAGGCCATACGACCGTTTTTGTCGAGCAAAAAGGCATTGGCGTGAGAATATGGTTTAAGAAGGTCTAGAGAACGGGTGATTTCTGTGAAATCGAGATCCATTCCGACAACACCGACAAGATGGCTGTATTTATATACAGGAACAACGTATGAAATGACGTACTTATTCAGACGTCGATTAAATTTGGGAGATAGCCAATACGGCTTACCGTTTTCGGAAGGAAGATAATACCATTCCGTAGAAGGACTTCCGGACGGATAGGCTTTTAGATCAATGGTCGGATCCGGTTGGAAACTTTGAGTATAAGGATGCCGGGTATAGTGAATGCCTGCGTCTGTTGCACCGCATAAATCGGGATTCAGCTGATAATAGTATGAAATGATGCTGGGGTCATTTTCGGCCATGCGATTAAAAATGACTTCAATACTGTACAGATAGCTTAGCCGGGTAAGAGAATTACGCAAATCCTGCCAGTTCTGAAGACTGTCCACGGCACTGGCAGAAGCCACTTCTACAGACTGACGCATGGTTCTTAATTTTGTATTTAGCTGGTTTGCCTCATCGGTGATGGTCAGATTCATGATCTTTCGGGAATCATTATCAATGACTTGCATGGATGAATGGACTCCTACTCCACCTACAACCAAAGCCACTAAAAGAACACTACTGATGATCAGTATGATGAATTTTGTTTGTATTGAGATGAAATGTTCCGATGGCGTTTTCATTGGATCCCTCCTGCAGCAGGCCTAAAGCTCATTTCATGATTGCAAAATTTAAAAGCTTTTTAATGATAGCATAATTCCTTCTATGGGGGAAATGTTAATTTTACATGAATAATAGGCATACATTCTATTGAAGAATGTATGCCTGTGAAAAACAAATGTCCGTGCAGAAAGAATATGCGGGACTTTTTAATTTGTATCGGCCAGTGCATTAATTAGTCGACGGGCTTCGCTCAGAGGATGAAGCGGGAAGAAATTGTCAAATGCTTCTGCCTCGGACTGATTCATCAGAAGGCCTTCCTTGAAATCCGGATCATAAGGATCTTCAAACCAAGGTCCGGCATTTTCTTCTGCGGCCCATTGATCATGCACCAGAGCGTCACGTGCACCGGTAGAACCGATTTCGCGGAACCAGCCCTGAACTTCAACGGCTGTATCCGCGTCTACCTTTTCAAGAATCTGTAAGGTCAGTATGTAGACCATGCCCGTAGAGGACTGGCGGGATTTTACAATGCTGTAGATAAAGTCTTTATTGGAAACGGTATAACCTGCGTCGACTTCGATGAGACCCTGACGATCATTGACGGATGCATGAATTGCATCAACAACAGCCTGCGGATCATCAAAAGGCATAAGCTGGTCGCCGGATACCGGCTGGACTTTGATCAGAATTTCTGCCTGTGCCGTTTCTTTTTCCAGCATGATGGCATTGGCCGGATCCTCTGGCTGATGAACAAGTTTCTGCAGGTCATCCGGGAGATTTAAGTGGAGGTTCTGAAAATCTAGATTCATAGTATTTCTCTTTCTTTTAATAGGTGAATATTATCCAAATCTCTACGCTCCTGCAGAATATCGGAAGAGACGAAAAGATTACTTAAGATAATAGGTTACGGTAATATCCGCTACAACATCGCTCATGCCCGGCATAACGTTAAATTCTCCGGCGGCCTTTGAAGATTCGAGATTGGCCTGCATGTCGGTATAACGAAGATTGCTGCCCTGCCCGTTTTCTGTGATGGACTGAATGTCACCTAAGGTTTTTCCACTTGCCTTTGCAAGACTCTCCGCCTTTGCATTGGCATCCGCCAATGCCTTTCCCATAGCTTCTGTATAGACTTCATCATAGTTGCTTATGTGGTAGGAAATGTTGTTGATTTCATTTGCGCCGGCGGCTGTGCAGGCTTCGATGAAGGAACCGCAGTCTTTTAGTGCAATGCTGGATACCGTAATTGTGTTATAAACATTATAGCCGGAAATTGTGGTTTCGTTTGGATTATCGTAATTATATTGCGGATAAATGTTGTAACTGGAGGTCTGGAGATTTTTTTCGTCAACACCAAGCTCCTTTAACTTTGCAATCACTTTCCCGGAAATTTCGGTATTTTCAGATTGTGTTGATTTAAGATCAGCGCCATAGGATGAAATAGTAAGGTCCAGATCAGCGAGATCCGGAGCGGCTTTAATGCTGGAATTTGCGGTAACGGTAAGTGTGCGCTGTGATTCATCCTGAGAAGAAGCAACGCTGGTGTTTTGCGAAGATGCCGGGAGAGCCATTTCCGATCGTCCGCAACCGGCGATGGATAATGCGGATATAGTGGCAAGCATAGCGTAAATGCCAATGATCCATTCTCTTTTTTTCATAATAGACTCCTTTTGATTATGTAAGATGGACAAAAATTCAAAAATGTATCTTGTTGAATTGCCTTCATCATAATACACAGAAAAGAACCTTGCCACGTCACATTCTATTACAAAATAGTGTCAGAAAATGAAAAATGTCTCTTTTCCGGGGATCCCAAAGGGAAATCCACGGAAAGAGACATTGATTTATGCCGATAATGATTAATCTTCCAGGAAACCTGCAAGAAAACGCTTATATTTAGGATTTTGAAGCTTACGGATTGCCTTGGATTCAATCTGACGGATACGTTCACGGGTAACACCGTAAATCTGTCCCACTTCTTCGAGCGTACGTTCACGTCCGTCACCGAGACCATAGCGAAGTACAAGGATCGACTTCTCTTTTTCCGTGAGGTTGGTCATGACTTTATCAAGCTCTTCGCGCATCATGACTTTATTGATATTTTGTTCAGGGCTTTCGATTTTATCATCCTTTACGAAAGAACCAAGATCGGAATCTTCATCATCACCGACTTTGCTGTCCAGAGAAGCTGGACCGGTATCGAAATTCTGAATTTCTTCAAGACGCTCTACCGGAATATCCATAGCGTCGGCAAGTTCCTGCAATGTTGGCTCATGACCAAGCTCCAGTGCAAGCTTTCGGGATGTCTTTTTGACCTTGTTGATCTGCTCAACCATATGAACCGGTACACGGATGGTACGGGACTGATCGGCAAGAGCTCTGGAAATGGACTGACGAATCCACCAGGTTGCATAGGTGGAAAGTTTAAAGCCCTTATCCGGCTCAAACTTCTCAACACCACGCATGAGACCGATATTTCCTTCCTGAATAAGATCAAGGAAATTCATACCACGGCCCGCATAATGCTTTGCAACCGATACAACAAGACGCAGATTGGACTCGATGAGACGCTGACGGGCAACCGGATCGCCATCACGGGAACGGCATGCCAGTGCATATTCTTCGTCTTTGCCGAGCAAAGGATAAGCACCGATTTCTTTTAAGTAAATACGAACCGGATCGGAAGGACTGATGCTGTCAATGTTTTCGAGAGAATCAAGATTTAAGGCACGGACCTCTTTATCCTCGTCGGAAAGATCATCATCATTGATGTCCTCGGAGTCATCGTAATCATCAAGAACGCCTTCGGTTGGCTCGGAATCGTCGGCAAGCATATCCATGTCGTCATCCAGTTCGTCGTCATTTGCAGTCAGAGCGGTGGATACGGTCGTTACAGACTGACGTACACGGATCTTTTTCTGATCAAGAAGAGCGCGGATGTTTTTCAGCTGATCATTGTTGACATCAAAGGCTGAAAATGCAGTTTCAAACTGGTTCTCAGAAATGGCACCATCCTGCTGTTTGCAGAGGTTCTGGAACCGTTCAAGGATTTTTTTAAATGATTGTGGATCTAATACTTTTTTACTCATGAACTAAACCTTATATATATTTAGATGTGCTGACGCACAATGCTTAATTATATGTTTTTTTCGGAAACGGTCAATACTTGGGGAAACGAAAAATTGTCTTAATATCCATAATGTTCCCGTTCTGTATCCGCATCGTAGACCCGGTTGTATTCCTGCGTGCCCTGATGAAGAATTCGAATAAGTTTCCAGCTTTCGCCCTTGATTGAAACGCGGGTGCCAATATCTTTTTTGGCAAATGGATGACTGGAAAGATTTACTCTTGTGGTGATCTCCTCTCTTCCATTGCTGATAATGACATAATCGCCAGGCTGAGCACCGGTTTTTCCGGCAATCCTTGTCTGGTAAAACGGACGACTTTGGGAAGAGGTACTGCCTTGATACTTTCTTTTCGGAAAAGAGGTATTGCTGCTTTTTCCGGTGCCTCTGCCAGCGGTTTTTGAACTGCCTTTTTTAAACGGCTTTCGGCCGGATGAAAAATGGGATGTGGATTCAGTCATAATTTCTCCTTCTACTTTATGAAAAAAGGGCAAAAAGTAAGGTATCTGAGGACAGAACCTGCAGATGCCTTAGCGGGATAAATTCTCGGTTGTATAATCGGGTTTTGCTATGGTAACAGCTTTTTATGGAATTGACAAGCGATTCCTGCTTCCGGAAATTTTTATTTTCTGTACGAAAGGTCGGCAAGAAGCATGAGGCTTGATACGTGGACGGCGGTAATCCCCTCTTTTTGGAGCAGATCCAGGACACGAACATCATCATCGATTGCAAGATGCGGTGTTTGAAGTGCCTCCTGCATAGGAAGAAGAATGGATTTCATGATCGGGGCTTTTTCGGAAGTTCTGGAAAAGAAAATATGATCTTCCGGGAAATATCCATGATAAACCCGGGAAAGGAAATGTCGTTTCTGATCGTCCTGGGTAATGCTTCCGGACTGACTGACAACGTAATTGAGAGCCGGATCGGTATAGGTTTCCAGGTATTCTCGGAGTAATAGGGAGCCTTCTGCTTTCTGATAAAGATCAACATGCTCGACAAATTGATCAAATTC
>ONLM01000271.1 GCA_900318695.1 uncultured Eubacteriales bacterium
AGTTGTTAAAAAAGCGGCTGAAGCCAAAGTAAAGAAAAACGTGGTGAAAGAAAGAAAATATAAAAAGATTCCGGTAGCAAATATTGCATTTAGCATTTGCAACGGTCTTTTTATGATCATTTTTGTGATCGTCACACTTTATCCGGTATTAAATACACTTGCCATATCATTGAATGATGGTACGGACGCACTTCGAGGCGGCATATATCTCATGCCAAGAGTTTTTACTTGGAAAAATTATGAGACGGTATTGGCTAAAGACAACCTTGTAACAGGAGCTTGCATTACAGTGGCAAGAACAGTAATCGGTACATTGCTTGCATTGGTCACAAATGCCATTCTTGCATTCATCGTAAGCCGTAAAAATTTTATTTTTGCAAAACAGTTATCATTGTTTTGGGTTGTTACTATGTACATAAATGGCGGATTAATTCCTACATTCCTTCTATTCAAATCTCTTGGACTGACAAATAGTTTTGCTGTATATGTAATTCCGGGAATGATTTCTGCATTTAATATGCTTGTGATCAGAACTTATATGAAAGGAATTCCGGATAGTTTGGAGGAGTCCGCTCAATTAGACGGCGCCGGTTACACGACGATTTTTCTTAAGATAATTTCTCCGTTATGTAAACCTGTTTATGCAACGGTCGCTCTTTTTGTTGCAGTCGGCCAATGGAACTCTTGGTTTGATGCAATGCTGTATAACAGAATGTCTTCGCAGTACACAACGTTGCAATATGAGTTAATGAAACTTCTTTCTTCTGTGTCAAATCAAAGTTCGTCAGCAGAAGCAATGAAGAATGCAGGTGAAGGTTCGGTAACACCGACATCTGTAAGAGCAGCAGCAACCATCATTACGATGCTTCCGATTATCTGCATTTATCCTTTTTTACAGAAATACTTTGTAACCGGACTGACGCTTGGAGGCGTAAAGGAATAAATTATGAGTTATCGCAATGTATTCCTTGAAATAGGAAAGACACAAGAAGAAATAGATAAAAGAATAAACGATACGTTTCAGGAAATTTTCTATGGCGCGGATAAGTTTTATGAAACTACAGAAGATGATTCCATGGGATTTCTTGTCGATACAGGAAATAACGATACTCGAACGGAGGGGATATCCTATGGGATGATGATGGCTGTTCAGATGGACAAGAAAAAAGAGTTCGATCAGCTTTGGACCTGGGCAATGAAAAAAATGTATATGGAAACAGGGGAAAATAAGGGATATTTTGCCTGGTCGGTTTATCCGGATGGAATTAAAAACGCGAACGGACCCGCATCGGATGGGGAAGAATTTTTTGCAATGGCATTGATCTTTGCGAGCCATCGATGGGGAGATGGAGACGGAATTTATAATTATAGCGAAAAAGCCAGAGAAATTTTAAAAGTGTGCCTTCATCATAAAGAAATGTATGGGGGTCATAATATGTGGAATGAAGATGGGCTAATCAAATTTGTTCCAGGACTTGAGTTTACAGATCCTTCATATCATCTTCCACATTTCTATGATATATTTGCAGAAAACTGTTACACCGAAGACCGGGGATTTTGGAAGAAGTGTGCCATGGCCAGCCGCGATTTTTTGAAAAAGGCTTGTCATCCTAAAACCGGTCTTTCGCCAGAATATAGTTATTATGACGGTAGGCCGTATCCTGATTATGAGCACTTTGGCGGACGGCATGATTGGTTTTACAGTGATGCATATAGAACAATTGCCAATGTTGCCTTAGATTATGAGTGGGCAGATAAGAATACAGAATTTGGCGTATGGTGCAGAAAAACGACCAATCACTTGCAGGCTTTTTTTGCAGGATTACCTGTTGAAGAATGCAGGGGGATCTACGAAATTGACGGGAAGGTTCTTGAGGGAAAGGCTCTTCATCCGGTTGCATTGACTGCGACAATTGCACAGGCTAGTCTGGCGGCGGATGGAGAAAATGCTCTAAAAGCAGTAGAAGAATTATGGAATACGCCGCTTCGTACCGGAAACAGAAGATATTATGACAATTGCCTGTATTTTTTTGCAATGCTGGCGTTAAGCGGTAAGTATTGTAAGTGGTAAAGATGAATTTTATGTATGGTTATGTATGGGAGGGGCGTCGTTTGATATGGCGTCCCTTTTTTATGCACTTGTGGACTTTAGACGATTCAAGGATAGAAACGGGCAGGGCGTAAAATCGGAATAAGCGGTTTCAAACAAGAATTTTATGTGTCGAGACTTGTGATTGTATGAGGATGGATACAATGAATAAAAAATGAATTAATGAGTTGACACCTGCGAAGTAAAATGATAAATTCTACAACGTTCCGAAGCGAACGGCCTTCGAAAAGGCCAAAAGCAAGAACAAAATCGAGCTTGACATTTTCAGCCATCCTTGCTAAGATATGCAGGCTGTCGCGAAAAACGAAAGCGAATCGAACCTTGAAAATCAAAGATCGAATAATACACAGACCCTGAAGATTCTATTGAATAGA
>ONLM01000244.1 GCA_900318695.1 uncultured Eubacteriales bacterium
AGCTTATAAGGTTATCCTTCTGTCCCTCATAGATCAGCGTCATCTCCTGATCCACATTTTCCCGGGCAAAGTCTTTTCCTTTGATTACGTCATAATACATGGCATCCGAAATCCGGCGCATATTTACGAGATAGTCTTCCAGATTGACTACGGCCTGTGCCGCAATCTGACTGCGGCTTTCCACAGAACTTTTTCGCAGCTGCCGTGCAAAGACCTGATACAGCACAATTCCCAGAATGAAAAGAAGCAAAAAAGAGACCAGCGAAAAGGAGACCAGAATGGTCTGCTGGATCGTGGTGGAGGAAGGTGTTTTTACAACCCTGCGAAAAAAGGCACCCTGGGAATGGCGAAAAAAGCCATCCCGCAGTGCCTGAATACGCTCGGTTCCCGTAATGGGCTCATTATATGTATTTGTCGTCTTTTGGTCCTTATCCATTTTGCTGCGCCTTATATTTGGATGGAGACATGCCAAACTTCTTCTTGAAGGCATAGCTGAAGTAGTTTGGATCGGAATAACCCACAGCCTCCGCGATGACATAGGTTTTTTCGTTTTCCTCCAGAAGCATCCGTACCGCTTTCTCCATACGATAATCTGTCAGGAAGTTGATAAAAGTCTTTCCTGTTTCCCGTTTGAAAACCGTCGAGAAATAGGCGGCACTGACTCCCAGATAGGCACAGATACTCTCCACATTCAGATCCTGTGATCCATAATGTTCGTGTACATAATCAATGGCTTTGGAAACAAAGGACCGGGTGGAATCCGACCGGCTGCTTTTTACATGTTCCTGAATACGGAGTGTTGCGTCCAGCATCCAGCGTTTCAACTCCTGCATGTCTTTCTGCTGCAGCTCGCGATAAAGATCCTGTTCCTTTTCAAAAATCCGGTCCATACCAATCTGATTCTGATCCAGAAAGCGATGCAGCTCCGAGATCATATCCATTAAGAAGAAATGATATTCCTGAATCATAGGATTTTCCGGAGCGTTTTTCGAAAAATAGGCTTCCACTTCCCGTTTGACCTCTTCCGGCCCATCCATCTTTATGGCTTTGAAAACATTATACATGGCGTCATCATGGCTGACATAGGAACGACCGGCATTCTCTCCCGGTGCAATCTCCGCAATGTTGATGGCCTTGCCGCGTCCGTAAATCACACGATAGTCAATGGCTTCCCTTGCACTGTCATAGGACTTTCCCAGATCCATGATGCTGTCCACCACGTGCCCTACACCTGCGGTAATAACAGCATTGGATACATGCTTACTGAGACGGCAAAGCACCTCACAGGCATCGGTAAGCTGGACGGATCGTGCCGGATCCGACATCTGCACGATCAGCACGATGTTTCCCAAATAGTTAAAATACCGGGTATTCCAACCGGAATCGAGCCGCTCCTCCCAGAGTTTCCGTACGGACATGGTGATCAGAAGCGGGTTAATGCCCTCCGGCGCAAGGCAGATACTGTTGTGAAGCAGAACTACGGCGTAATACGGACCATCCAGACTGACCTGATAATCCATCATTTCCTTATTTACATCACTTTCGCGAATGTTGCCTTCAATAAGTGATGTATAAAAGTTCTCCTGCAGAATCGGAAGACTTTCCAGATAGTAATTTTTAAGCATGTTAATGTTCTGCTTCTCATCAAATTCCTGATCCAGTGCTGCATGGATCCGTTTGAAAAGCTCTGTCAGCTCTCCTGCATCGATCGGCTTTAAAATATATTCTTCTGCCTCCAGACGAATGGCTTCTTTGGCATATTCAAATTCATCAAAACCGGAAAAAATAATGATCTTGATCGCCGGAAATTCCTCTTTTAAGCGGCGGGACAGCGCAAGACCATCCATATACGGCATTTTGATGTCGGTCATGACCACATCCGGCTGTGTTTCTTCCGCCATCTCCAGTGCTTCCACTCCATTATGTGCATAGCCCTGTACTGTAAATCCCAATTCCTCCCAGGCTATGGTCCGGATAATAGACTGAATTACATTCTCTTCATCATCCACCAGTAATACAGAATAGTTTTTCATAAATCGTTGTCATTCCTTTACACATTCAGTTCCGGGATTGCTTTCCCTTTCTCCGGATGCGGGTTTCCGCCGGAGTCTGTCCGGTTTTTTCTGCTCTCGCGAATGTCTCCGCCGGGCGGGCAGAAGCATTCGCCGGAGCAGACCGGCCTACGTTACGGATTCTGATTTTTTCCGTTTCCGTATTTTTCTTCGATTTTCTTAAATCTCCAAAATACAATAACCATGGCAAGCATCATGAACATAAGTCCCAGAGACGGCTCTATGTGCAGTACCACATTCATAAAAATAATGCAGATGCCAAACAGAATCAACAGAATGCCGGTCTCCTTACAGTAAGCATCTCGATGTTCGTCTTTAATCGGTCCCCACTGCTTCGGACGGATGGCATCCACATCCTTTAGCACCAACACCTTGAAAGCAAAATAAAACAGGATCAAAACAAGCATCAGTTCGATACCGTGCTGGGATAAAATTTCATTCATAAATCAATACCTCTTACGTAAAATGCAATGCAAATTCAAAAAGGACCGCAGCCAAGGCTGCAGTCCTTATTATAAGCGATTGGCTTATTTCCCTCAATTACTAATTCAGTAATGGAATTCTTATGGCAAAGATTACTTCTTAGCAACGTACTTGCGGATATCCAGTGAAATTGCAACAAAGATAACGATACCGATTGCAATATACTGTGCGTTCGCATCCACACCGAGGAACTGAAGAGCAACCTTTAAGAGCTCGAGTACGGCAACACCGATCAGGGCGCTGGATACCTTACCACGACCACCGGTTACGGATACACCGCCGAGGGCACAAGCTGCGATTGCTTCCATCTCATATCCAAGACCGGTATTAACGGATGCACCGCCGGCCTTTGCACCAAGCATGAAACCTGCCATTGCGTAGAATGCGGTTGCCTTTGCATAGATGATAACCATGGTCTTCTTTACCGGTACACCGGCAACCTCTGCTGCCTGTGGGTTACCACCGATTGCATACATATATTTTCCATGACGGGTCATGTTATAGATGAACCAGGTAATGGCTGCCATAGCAAGTGCCATCCAGATCAGATACGACAATCCCAGGAACTTTCCTGTAGAGAACATGGTGTAGCCGTTTACATAGCCGCCCAATGGAGTTGCACCTGTGTAAATAAGGCCGATACCATAAATGATTTCCATCATAGCCAGAGTGGAAATGAATGGAGGTACATTCAGATACGCAATGAACCAGCCTGTGATCGTACCAAAGCATGCGCAAACCAGCATGACAATGAGTAATACAAGGAACGGATTCAGCGGAGTGATATTGGCGAGGAAGCCTTCCTTAAAGAAACGTCCGCTGTAATCCTGCTTCTGAAGCAGTGTTCCTGCAAGACAGGCGGCAAAACCGATCATACGACCTGCAGAAAGGTCACATCCGGCAGTAATTACACATCCGGAAATACCAAGGGCAATAACCAGTCGGTAGGACATGTTTGCCAGTAAGTTCATGAAGTTGTTTGGTGTCAGGAAGTTTTTGGTGGTCAATCCGGTGTAGATAACCAGAATGAACATAACGATGATTACACCATTATTGATAAGAAAGTCGGTCACTTTCTGTTTCTGTGTCTTTTGCATTTTGCTTTCCCCTTTAATCTTCAATTCGACTGAATCAGAACTTCGTTGCGAAGGACATAACTCTTTCCTGTGTCATTTCTTCTCTATGATTCAGTTCACCTGTAATCTTACCATTACACATTACATATACACGATCTGCCATACCCAGAAGCTCCGGCATTTCGGAGGAGATCATGATAATGGATTTGCCCTGCTTGGCAAGATCTTCCATAATTTCATAGATCTCATGCTTGGCACCTACATCAATACCTCTGGTAGGCTCATCCATGATGAGAACATCCGGATCATTGGCCAGCCATCTGGATACGATAACCTTCTGCTGGTTACCACCGGACAGATTCTCGATATGCTGCTGCATACTTGGTGTTTTGATAGAAAGCTGCTTAATACTGTCATCTACGATCTTATTGATAGTTGGGTGATCCAGAACCACGCCGGCTTTCAAATGTTTGTTGTAAATGGAAACGCCAACATTGTCCTTAATGGACAGGCATCCGAAGATACCATTGCCGCGTCGGTCCTCGGTGATCATTCCAAGTCCTGCATTCATCGCGTCCGCAGGTCTCTTGATTTTTACTTCCTTGCCCTTTACCGTAATGGTTCCTGAGGCCAGATGACGGATACCGAAGATACCTTCCATAAGCTCGGTTCTTTGTGCACCAACCAGTCCGCCAAATCCAAGAATTTCACCCTTACGAATGTAGAATGAGCAATCCCGGAAAGACTTTGCGTGAATCGAAGTCACTCCTTTTACTTCCATGACCTTCTCGCCGATCTCATGATCGTGCTCCGGATAGATCTGCGTCAGCTCACGGCCAACCATCTTTGTAATGATCTCATCCGTAGTCATATCGGCTGCCGGCCAGGTGCCGACATAAGTACCATCACGCATTACTGTAATATCATCTGCGATGCGCTTGATCTCATCCATCTTATGTGAAATGTAGATCATCGCAACACCCTTCTGACGGAGATCATTCATAACCTTGAACAGGAAATCAACCTCATTGTCAGACAGAGAAGAGGTCGGCTCATCGAAAATGATGACCTTGGCTTCATGAGAAACCGCCTTGGCAATCTCTACCAGCTGCATCTGTCCAATGGAAAGGGATCCCAGAAGCTTCTTCGGATCAAAATCCAATCCCAGCTCTTTGAGCCACTTTGATGTTTCCTCGTACATGGTCTTGTGATCAATGACCTGCAGCGGTCCGTATTTATGAACCGGGAAACGGCCCAGATACATGTTCTCACCAATGCTTCTGGCCAGTACCGGCTGAAGCTCCTGATGTACCATGGCAACGCCCTTTTGCATTGCATCATCCGGGTCTTTAATGTCGACTTTCTCGCCATCCAGGAATATTTCACCTTCATCCATGTGATAGATACCGAACAGACACTTCATCAGTGTTGACTTACCGGCACCATTCTCTCCCATGAGCGCGTGAACTGTACCCGGACGTACGGCAAGGTTGACATGATCCAGTGCTTTTACACCGGGGAAGGACTTAGAAACGCCTCTAAGTTCAAGTTTATAATCCGCCATTTTGCCCTCCAAGTGAATTATTTATCAATCCAATGTTTTTAAGAAGCGATGCCGACGCATCGCCTAAGATTGCACCAGATTTATAAAATAACGATAAACTCTGATATCTTTAAAAAAAGTGCGGGCACCCCTTTGTGCACCCGCACTGCTTATAACACTTTCCTGTGTTTCCTCTGATTTTCATCCGAGGAATCTGCGGGAGCCGATGTGATCAGCTCGATCGCGGTATCTTTACCCTCTGCGATTACTTAAGTGCATTGAGAACATCATCAACGTTCTCTGTTGTAACCTTAACGTAATCACAACCGATGTAATGATCGTTGCCAGCACCTGTAATGTAGTTTACGGCTGCATCTGCTGCAGAGTGTGACTGAGAAATGTGATCGTTGAATACAGTACCGGTCTGCTTGCCGTTCTTAACGTTCTCACATGCTTCCTGAAGAGCATCTACACCAAGAAGGTATACATCCTTGCCAACTGTCTCGCCGGCTGCCTCGATAGCCTGAAGAGCACCAAGAGCCATCGCATCGTTGTTACAGAATACAACTTCGATGTCCTTACCATGCTGAGCAAGAGCATTTGCTACAAGAGACTGAGCCTGTGCCTGATCCCAGTTACCAACCTGATCGTCAAGCTTGTTAACCTTAATGCCTGCATCCTCCAGAGCCTTAATAGAGAACTCTGTTCTGTACTGTGCATCTACGTTCTCAGGGTCACCTTCGATCATGATGTAAGAAACCTGGCCATCGCCGTTGATGTCGCCCTTGTCTGGAAGATCTGCAATGATCTGGCCCTGCATAGTACCGGACTGACGAGCATCACAACCAACGTATGTTACATTCCAGTTGTTATCTTCCCATCTCTTCTCTTCGTCAGCGTTCGGCTCTCTGTTGATGTAAACAAGAGGAATGTTTGCTGCCTGAACCATATCGGTGATGGTTGCTGCAGAAGAAGAGTTTACAGGGTTGATGATCAGTACATCAACACCGGATGTAATGAAGTTCTGGATCTGGTTTGTCTGTGTAGCCTGGTCATTTGCACCATCTACGATAGAAATGTTCTCTGCCTTGAATCCGAGAGATACAAGATAGTTCTGAAGTTCGTTTCTGAACAGTGTCATGAAGTTATCAGAGAACTGATAGATACAAACGCCAACCTTCTTATCGGAAAGATCTGTAGAAGTTGTTGCTGTAGCAGCTGCTGCAGCTGTAGTCTCTGCGGTTGCTGCAGGTGCAGCAGTTGTCTCAGCAGCTGCGGCAGTTGTAGCAGGAGCTGCAGTTGTAGCAGGTGTGGATGAGGAACCACAACCAGTTACCATGGAAACGGCCATGGCAGAAACAGTGAGTAAGCTAAGTACTTTCTTCATAATATTCAATCCTCCTATGATTGATCATCTCTTTGCGGGTGTTCCCCGCTGAACTTGAATAAAGTATAGCAATTGAAAATTCTTAAAAACATACATTATTCTTCTATGAACTATGAAAATTCTTCGTTTCCTTTGTGTATTTTCATCATAATAGCAGGAAATC
>ONLM01000143.1 GCA_900318695.1 uncultured Eubacteriales bacterium
AAAAAAAGAACCATACACAAAGATCATGTGTATTGATCAGAAGTGACGGTTTTTATCGGTATAACTTACCTTTACAAAAACCAGGTTGCCGATTGGCAACCTGGTTTATATTATCCCTCTTATTATCCCTCTGTTTTTTTACTAACCGCCCAGAGCGGTCCGCCGGCATCGTACGCTTTCTTCAGCTCCTTCACGATTTGGTCTGCCGGCCAAGTCTTTTTACTGTTCTCAAAATTGGCCGGATCTGCAATCATCACATTTCCATCCGGCGCATTTTTACAGAGAATAACAAAATGTCCATCATCGGTTAAGGCACCTCTTCCCATCAGCGCAACGAGAATATGCTCCTCGTTCAGCAGTCTCTGGATTTCCTCAGCCGTGCGATTTTCTACGGAATCAACCTGCAGTCCATAGTGCTCTAATCCAGCTTCAATAAGCGCATGATAACTCCCTCCATGTATTGCATAGAGTTTATTAGCCATGGCCCATTCCGCCACTTCCTGCGGAGTTATCGCCTGTGTAATATCCGAGAAGCTATTTGCAATCATCGCAATCGCCGTAGGTCCGCACCCATATCGCGCCATGCGATCCTGTCCGCCGATCAGATAATCCGCCCAATGTGAATCGCCCTGCGCCAGATAGAGCATAGGCCCCATCGCAGTGTTAAGCAAAGCATCGTAGTCGTTTTTAATATAATACAGACTGCTTGGAAGAGATAACTCCTCCAGTTCTCCATTGGCATTCCGGCTGTACAGCGTCGTTGCGTTTTTGGCTTTCTTTTCCGCTTCTTCTTTTGCCCTTGCCGCTTCCAGCTCAGCCGCCTTCTGTTTTCTGGCATCGGATTCGATCTTTGCCTGCTCTAAATTCGTTTCCTGCAGCTTAACCTGATTCATTGCATTATGATATGCATAATACGTATCCACTGCGTCCCGTACATTGGTGAAACCCTGATGCAACGTTCTCTGAACCGCCTGGACACCCGCCATACCGGTATTCATAACGTCCATTGGTGTAAACGGATGGATAATATATGCGGTGCTGACAGTAACGGTGAGAGCGGAGAGTGCAATTCCTGTTCGGATTGCATGTCCCAGCATAATTTCCGTTTCGGTGAGCTTGGCCTTTAAAGCAGCATTCGCTGCCCTGCGTTCTGCCCGTGCCGTAGCAATAGCATCTTTCTGCGTCAGAAGCCATCCCTTAAAACTGCCGCTCGTCTCAGTTCCAAGCTCCAGGCTCTCCTGTAAAGTCACACTATCCGGCATAAGTCCCATAGGAGAGGCACTGTTCTGTAAAGCTGCTAAATTTGCTGCCATCGCAGCTCTTAATGCCTGTTTATCTGCCTCCGTCATGGTATTTTTACCAACCGGTTTTGGTTCATTTTCATCGATGCTTCTGGTATAGGCTTCCGGCGTCGGTCCGGTTGTTTCAATTCCCGCGTCTTCATAAGACATTCGCACCGCACCCGGTTGTCCTGACATCCGTTTTTGCGTAGCGAAAGAACCGACGGCCTTCTGACCTTCGGTTTCATTACGCTCATGATAGGCCATGTTGAGACCTGTCCACGGAGATAATATGCTGTTTTGCATTATGCGATCTGCCATAGATTACTTTTAACTATTTTTTATTGAAAAAGCAGTCTCATTCTTTCACCGGAACAGTGAAAGAGTGAGACTATATACCCTTAGAATTAACTTATTTTACAGTAGTCATGCCCAATTGTTTATAAATGATGGACGGAATATTCAGAAGAGATGCCTGCTGACAAACTCCACCGATCTTAAATGCTTCCATCGGCATACCATAAACGACACAGGAATCCTTGTCCTGTCCGATCGTATAGGCGCCATTCTTGCGCATACGAAGCAGTCCTGCCGCACCATCGGCTCCCATTCCGGTCAGAATAACGCCCACTGCCTTTTCTCTGGCAACACTGGCTACAGAATTAAAGAGTACGTCAACAGAAGGAGCATGTCCATTCACCCGGTCCTCTTGTGTGACGGTTACAGAATACCCGGCACCCATACGAACCACGCGCATCTGGTAACCACCCGGTGCGATCAGCATGAGACCACGCTGTACCCGATCACCATTTTTCGCTTCACGAACTTCCATTTTACAAATCCGGTTCAAACGCTCTGCATACATTGCAGTAAATCCGGCCGGCATATGCTGTGTAATAACAACACCGGGCATGTTGGCCGGAAAGTTCTGAACAACACTCAGAATCGCCTCGGTACCGCCGGTAGACGCACCGATTGCAATGATTTTATCATCACCAAATGTAAAATTGGCATTCTGCGCAGCCGCAGAATTACGGACTGCTACTTCCTGGCTAACGGTTGTCGGTGTCGAAATGGTATCCTGTGCTGCAGTACGAACACGTGCACGGGAAGCAACAACAATCTTTCCCTTTAAACTTTCAAGAAATCCTTCTCGCCCCTGTGGATCCGAAAAATCCGGCTTTTTTACATAATCAACGGCTCCGGCCGCCAAGGCATCAAATACTCGAATATTAAGAGAAGATACCAAGATAACCGGAATCGGATACTTTGGTAATAATTCCTTTAAAAATTCAAGTCCGGACATCTTTGGCATTTCAATATCCAATGTCACAACATCCGGTTTCAGCATAGGAATCTGGCGCATAGCGTCAAATGCATCCACAGCACGACCACAGATCTCAAACCGATCATCTGTCGTGATATTCTGCATTAAAAAATTTCGAAATAAAATTGAGTCATCTACGATGAATACTCTGATTTTTTTTGTGAGCTTAGAGTCCATCCCCATTATGCACTCCTTATTTATTACTTCTTCTGATAGATTGCAGGCATTAAATACTTATATGGACAAGTAGCTTTATTCAATCCTTCAGAATGACCGATGAACAGATACCCGTTTGGCTCGGTGACATTATAAAAACGTCTTACCAAAGCCTCCTTCGTAGGCTGATCAAAATAGATCATTACGTTACGGCAGAAGATAAGATCAAATGGTCTTTTCCAGTGAATCTCATCCATGAGATTAAAAGTACGGAAAATAACATTGTCTCGAATCGTCTTACCTATAGTATACGTTCCATCTGGCTTCTTCGTAAAATACTTTTTCTGCCATG
Organism: uncultured Eubacteriales bacterium; assembly: GCA_900318695.1. Lineage (GTDB taxonomy): Bacteria > Bacillota > Clostridia > Lachnospirales > Lachnospiraceae > Oribacterium. Next base: position 3,116 of record ONLM01000143.1, read on the forward strand.
AAGGAGGAAGTTTTGCCAAAGAGTCCTCTCCATACGTCGGGTTCATCGCAGAATTCAGAATGTTTTGCGAAATATCCGACGCTAGAATACGAAGATCCCATTCATTTGCCTGCGTACCGAAAAACTCCTTTAAATACATGGAAATGGTATATGGTTCCTCTCCGGAAGAACATCCTGCACTCCAGATGGAAAGGCATTTATCTTTCGCATGTTTGATCTTGAGCTCCGGAAGAATCGTTTGCTCCAAGAAGTCAAAATGCTCCTTTTCGCGAAGGAAATAGGTATAGTTCGTGGTCAGTTTATTGAGCATTGCCACAGTCGTATCCTTATCGCGGCCACTCAGCACCACCTCCACGAAGTCATGGAAACTGGTGTAACCATCTGCGGTTAACGTGTTGCTGAGACGGCTTATGATCAGCTGCTTTTTCTTGCTGAGATCGATGCCATAGTTTTTCTGAATATATTTATACAGTCGGGTGAAGTCTTCATCAGTCAGTGTAACCATAATTTTCTATCCTATTCTCTCATAAAACTGGAAAAAAGCTGAGAGAGCAGTGCCTTCAGCTTTTTTTCTGGTAACGTTTAGAATTTATGCATTGACGAGTGCGTCACAGTCAAAGGACATTGCGACGGTTCCGTCGTCCATATTAAGCATTCCATTTAAAAGCTTCTTTTGACGCTTCATCGGAATCGGCTTAACCTCATCTAGGTCAATGTCAACTACCTGCCGAACGGTATCTACAATGATTCCCATTGGCGTATCATCGATATTCAAAACGATAATGCAGGTTTTACTTGTATAATCGTGAGCCTCTGTGCCCATCAAAATACGGATATCAACGATTGGAAGGATCTGACCGCGAAGGTTAATGACACCCTTTACGTAATCCGGAACCATCGGAAGAGAAGTGATCGAATGGTCATTAATGATTTCAATGACATATTCGGTACTTAAATACATGATCAGCCCGCCGGATTCAAACGTAAGGCTCCGCTGCAGGTTTTTCGGATCATCCTTTTTCTGTTCTTCCTGACCTTCAAGCTCGAGCTCTTCGTCCTGTGCTTTGATTTCTTCTGCCATTATTATTCCTCCTTACGCGTTTTCCACAGCTGCTGAATAGATGCTTTGTACATCAAGGATGATACTGATTGTACCATCACCAAGGATCGTGCATCCACTGATACCATTGGTCTTCAAGTCATACTTGCTGAGGTAATCCGGTATTGGCTTTACAACTACCTGCTGCTCGCCAATCAGTTCATCTGCATAGAGACAGCAGGAACGGTCGGCTGCTTCAACCCAGATCAGAATACCCTCCGTCATATCTCTGTGACGACCCTGGATATTATAGAAGTCATCCAGACGAACGATCGTATAGAACTCGCCCATGCGGTCAACCATCTCGTTATCGTTTTCATCACGAATAACATCTGCATCGGTAATCTTGAAAGACTGACGAATGTTGGCAATCGGAATAGTAAATGTGGTATCACCAACAGAGACCTTCATACCATCTACAATCGCGAGGGTAAGAGGAATCTTCATCGTAATGGTTGTACCCTGGCCTTTTTCCGACTCGATCGTAATCACACCGCCAACGGCCTCGAGATTCTTCTTAACAACATCCATACCAACGCCACGGCCGGAATACTCGGTAACTGCCTTGTTGGTTGAGAAACCAGGCAGCATGATAAGGCCAAGCGCTTCCTTCTTTGAATACTGCTCCTTCGGCTTTGTGAGAATACCACGTTCCTCACCCTTCTGAAGAAGTACATCCGGATCCATACCATAACCATCATCCTTTACGGAAATAACGACTTCGGAGGAAGTATGGGAAGCGGAGAGTACAAGCTCACCCTGCGGATCCTTACCGGCATCGATACGCTCCTGAACCGTCTCTTCAATACCATGGTCCATAGAGTTACGGACAATGTGCATAATCGGATCCTGAATAGAGTCAACGATCGTCTTATCCACTTCGGTGTCTTCACCAATGATGGTAAGACGTACATCCTTATTTAACTTGGACTTCATATCACGTACGATACGATTCATCTTCTGGAATACACCGGAAATCGATACCATTCGAAGTGACATGGAAATATCCTGAAGATCATCTGTAAGTTTACGTAACTGACGTGCAGACTTCATGAAGCTGTCCATAGAATCCGCAGGCAGTTGCTGAAGAACAGGAGAGGATGTGACCATAGATTCCGTGATGACGATCTCACCGACAAGGTCATTCAATGCATCCAGTTTCTGCAGATTTACACTGATCAGAGACTGTTTAACCGGACCATTTGATTTCTGCTGTGCCGCCGGTGCAGAAGCCTTCTTGTCTTCCGCCTTCGGTACCGGTGTCGGTGCAGCAGCCGGGGCCGGTGCAGCGAC
>ONLM01000056.1 GCA_900318695.1 uncultured Eubacteriales bacterium
ACAATCACGATTGCCACAAGAGCAATCGGCCAGTTCTTGGAGCAATTATCGACAGCGGACTGGGAAAGGTTCAGGCCAATGGCAATAATAATCGGACCGGTAACGATCGGTGGAAAATATTTCATGACATGCGATGCACCAAAGGCCTTAAATGCAGCCGCAAGAATCAGATATGCCAGTCCTGCACAAGCCACACCGAAGCAGGCATAACGTAAAAGCTCCGGCTCACCGTTTGGTGCAATGGCAAAATATCCTGCCAGAAATGCGAAAGAAGAACCCAAAAATGCCGGAACCTTCTTTTTGCTTATTATATGGAACAAGATTGTACCCAGACCGGCCCAAAGCAATGTTGCACTTACACTCAATCCTGTCAGAAGCGGCACCAGAACGGTTGATCCAAACATGGCAAACATATGCTGAAAGCCCAGAATTGCCACCTTTGCCGTGCCGAGTTTTCGTGCATCATAAATGCCTTCCTCTCCGATTTTCACATTTTCTTTACTCATTACCTTTCCCCTTTCCAACACGCATATTTCGGAGATCTGCTCCTCGATTGACCCAAAAAAATAGGGACACAAAAGAGAGAATACTTTCACTCTTTTGGTCCCTACTCATATATATCCCATTTGATGTCTTTCGGATGAATCACTCGAAGCATAATAACTCCTATAATATGTTTTAACGAATTTTCTCTATATTAAATCCTTATGTGTTCTTCGTCAACCGGCATTTTTAATTACCTGCGACTTTTTTACATACTTATTTTTCACGCTCACCTTCCATGCGCGTTCTATGTTTTTAAAAAATGCCCTGCACCTGTCTCTGACTGGTTGCAGCAGAAAGAGATGGTGTCAGGGCTGTATCATGAGTGAGGACTCATATGTGATACCTAAACATTATACCGAATATATTTCTATATTCCAGTTTTACACAGAAAATCCTCTTTTCATCACATATTATGATCCGCCGGCTTTTCCTCTATATCATCTATGGATTTCCACTTCCAATGGTGCCTGACCCGACAATTCTATGCTCTGTTCGTCCGGCTGTGATCCGCCTGCGAAAACCGTATAGCTGCCGGAAAAGATTTCCTTTGTACCGTCTTCTTTTACAGAATACAGTTCACGTTTTGCAATTTCGAGTTTTATCGCCTTCCGCTCGCCGGCCTGTAATGTTGTTCTGGCGAATCCGACCAGCTTGTACTTCGGTTTCTCAAATGCATCCCCATTGTAGCGAAGGTATACTTCCGAGATTTCATCTCCGTCGAAATTTCCGACATTGGACAAATCAAAATTCACCACAAGCCGATCCTCTTCATTGTCTACCGTAAGATTTTCATATCGGAATTTCGTATAACTCATTCCATAGCCAAAACTTCTCCATGGCTTGCCTTGATAAAACTTATAGGTTCTGCCGGCCATATGATAATCGGTGAATTCCGGAAGCGGTTTATCATTGTAGTAGAACGTAACCGGAAGTTTCCCGGAAGGAGAAACCTCGCCAAAAAGGATTCTGGCCAAAGCCTCACCGCCCTTCTCGCCGGAATACCAGGTCTGAAGAATGGCCGCTGCCCGGTCTTCGTATCGGGACAGATCCAGCGCACTGCCGGCATTTACTACTATAACCGTCGGCTTCCCCAACGGAAGAATAGCCTCAATCAATTTACGCTGTGAAAGCGGCAGCAAGAGATCTCGCTTATCACCGGATGCAAATGCATTGCCGGTATCGCCCTCTTCGCCTTCCAGATCCCCATTAAGACCAACACAGATCACTACCACATCACTGAGTTTGGCACAGCATACTGCCTCGGAAATATACTTGCCCGGACGTGCCAGCGGATCTTCTTTCTCGCTGATGATGTCTGCGCCCTGTGAATAGTACACACGTACATCTTTTCCTACATACTGACGGATTCCATCGAGATTCGTGATCCACTGATCTGAATCACCGTTATAATTCCCATACAAGGCCTTTACGGAATAGGCATTCGGTCCCAACACCGCAATACTTTTGATCTTTTCTTTCTTTAATGGCAATGTTCCGTCGTTATGAAGGAGTACGGCCGATTCTTCCGCCGCCTTCAATGCCATTGCCTGATGCTCTTCACAATTAACCACGGTATACGGAATCTTGTCATATTCGCAGTCATCGCTGAACATTCCCAATTTATAACGTGTTGTAAATACATGTACTGCTGCGGCACGGATCTCTTCTTCTGTAATAAGATCTTTACGAAGCGCCGTCAAAAGAGCTTCATAGGTGCATCCGCAATTCAGGTCACATCCTCGCTTAACGGCAATGGATGCCGATTCCTCCGGACCATTGGTATAATGATGGTGCTCATGAAAATCTCGAACTGCCCAGCAATCCGACACAACATGTCCCTGGAATCCCCATTCCCCGCGGAGAATTTTTACAAGCAGCCGCTCATTGGCACAGCTTGGTTCCCCATTGACCGCATTATATGCTCCCATAACCGCTTCCACATCAGCGTCTTTCACTGCTGATTCAAAGGCGGGGAGATAGGTCTCTGCCAGATCTTTTTCTGTGGCCTCCGCATTGAATCCATGGCGAATGGCTTCCGGACCGGAATGTACTGCAAAATGCTTTGCGCACGCTGCGATCTTCATATATTTTTCATGTGCAAGATCGCCCTGCAGACCTTGAATAAGCGCATTTCCCATCTGTGTTGTAAGATATGGATCTTCCCCGTAGGTTTCCTGACCTCTGCCCCAGCGCGGATCACGGAAAATATTAATATTCGGAGACCAATAGGTCAGACCTTTATAAATATCCGTATCTCCTTCCGCACGGGCCGCATTGTACTTTGCTCTTGCTTCCTCTGCAATAACCTCTGCCTCGCGCTTTAAAAATGCCGGATCAAAGGTTGCAGCCATACCAATTGCCTGTGGAAATACCGTAGCAATCCCGGCTCTGGCAACACCATGCAGCGCTTCATTCCACCAATTGTAGTCAGGAATACCCAGGCGCTCAATAGCCGGAGAATGATGCAGCAACTGACTCGCTGCCTCTTCGATCGTCATCTTTTCCACCAGTTCTTCTGCCATTCTCCGAAAACGTTGATTATCCATTCCTTTTGTCCTCTCATTCTGCCCATAAACCATGCCAAAATCTCTGTTTTACAACATTTTATGGAATTAATGTACAAAATCACAATGAATTTCGTGCAAAAATTTGTAAAACTCTGAATTTTCGTTATAATATAGCTATATCGTTAAATTCAGTATTCTGATTCAGAATGCAGTGGCATTCCTATACCACTGCTATTTTTCCGGATCATAATATTGACTTTAATTTCTTTTTTCGAACACGTTTTAATTTCACTTGTTTCTTGACTTAATTTTTTTGCTTTTGGAGACTACTTATGAATTCAGTTTTCGACCCGACCGAATATGATTCTCAGGAAAACGTACCGAAACAGTTTCAACAGCCGATCCGTGCCTACATGGGACGGAAACTCGACAACACCAATCTCGAAGATGTCAGCTATATCCCGAATTCACATTTACGGCTTTGGTACAACAATGATACGGTCGCTTATGCCGAACATCATCATGATGCAGCCGAAATCATCTATGTGCAGGAGAATGTCTATCCTGTCCGGATCAATGATGTAACCTATACACTGAATCAGGGGGATATTCTCTACATTCCTCCTAATGTTCCCCATATGCTTTTAGGCGGGACTGGAATCCGCTTTATTCTTCTTTTGGATCTTTCTCCGCTCTCTGTCTATTCCGAATTCAATGCCAATGCGTCTTTTACATTAAAGCCGCAATTCCTTCAATCTGCCCAGCACACGACTGCCTATCAGATCGTACGCAAAACCTACGACCAGATCATTGAAATCTACTTCAAGTCTGAGCTCATGTGGGAATTCCAGATTTTTACCTGTCTAATGGAAATGTTTACGCGGCTCGCACAACAGAACTTTTCCTCCACTCAGAACTTTAATCCGTCCGGCGGCAGCAGTTCGATTGTAAACCACGAGAAATTTTCATCTCTTCTCACCTACATAGACCAGAATTACCACGAGGATCTTACTCTGGAAAAAGCGGCGGATTACGTCGGTTTTTCCAAATTCCATTTTCTTCGTCTGTTTAAGGAATTTACCGGTTTCACCTTCCATGAATATGTGATTCGAAAACGAATTCATGCTGCAGAGCGTTTACTTGCAACGCCAAAGAGCATTACCGATATCGCCTTTGAAACCGGATTCAATTCCATCAACGCCTTCTCCCGATCGTTCCGTCAGATCACAGGAATGTCTCCGACGGAATACCGGGATAAGAAGGACAAATACAATGATTATGGCTTCTCGCAAAGCATTATCCTTTAACACTTCCGAGTGCCACACCGGCGATGATATACTTCGACAATAAGAGATATACGATGATCAGCGGCAAAGCTGTCAGGGAAAGGCCGAGATATACGGAACCGTACTCGGTCTTATAAATATCTCCGCGAAGCAGCGAAATCATGATCGGCAACGTATATTTCTTTTGATTGGTAAGTAATACCAGCGGTGTAAACAGGTTGTTCCAGCTGGCAACAAATGTAAAGATTGCCTGCGTTGCGATGGCCGGCTTCATAATCGGCAGTGCAATGTGGTTAAAAATGAAGAATTCCCTTGCACCGTCAATGCGGGCAGACTGTACAATTTCCAGAGACAATGACGGAATCATATACTGTCTCATAAAGAACACCATTGCCGGGCTGGCAATCGCCGGAAGGATCAGCATTAACAGATTATTGGTCATGTGAATCTTGTAGACCATCTGATAAAAGCCGATTAACGTGATCTGCGCCGGAATCATCATGACTGCCAGAATGAAACTGAAAAATGCATTTTTAAGCTTCCACTGGTATACCACGATGCCATATGCTGTCATGGTCGAAAAATAGGTTGCCAATGCAGTCGCACATACAGAAACAATCAGGGAATTCATAAATCCGACACCCGGATTAAAACTCTTTCCCAAAAGGATTTTCAGATTGTTCAGCAAATATCCAGACGGGATCAGACTGACTGCCCGCTGCTGAATTTCCGTAGTAGATCTTGTCGCATTTACCAGCATGATAACAAACGGTAAAAGACTCAAGATTGAGAGAAATACGCAGATGATGAAAATTGGTATTTTTCTGGCTAAATTAGTCTTCGTTTTATTCATCTCTCCATCCCCTTCCTTAACTCATCTTTTTTTCAAGTCGCTTTGCTTTACGGATGGCCGCCTTTTCCTTCGCTTCATCACGATCACGTAATGCGTAGAACATTGCAGCGGATGCAAAAATAATAATGACAAACATAATCATGGATGCAGCAGCCGCACGGTTATACTGATAGGTTCCGCTAAATGCAAGATTGTAGATATAAACGCTTGTTGTGGTGGTCGCATTATCCGGTCCGCCACGCAGATAGAGCTTCGGAATATCGAACATATTCAAACCACCAATAAGTGAGGTAACTAAGGTAAAAAGAAGAATGGTTCTGATGTTTGGAAGTGTAATATGCCAGAATGTCTGCCATCCACTGGCACCGTCCACCTCTGCGGCTTCAAAAATCTCAACGCTGATTCCCAAAACACCTGCAATCAGAATGATCATCGTATATCCATACCACATCCATGTCTGAATAAATATGATAACACCTCGTGCACAGTTCTTTTTGATCAGAAAGTTAAACGGTTCTTTTAAGATTCCGAAACGCATCAAAAGATCATTTGCAGGTCCCATAGGATAGCCGAACAGCGCATTAAACAAAATCGCAACGGTAGCCGCTGTAATAATATTAGGAAGATAGAAAATAACCTTAAAGGCACCTTCCCCGCGAATATGGAAACGTCGATCCGTAAACCAAGCGGCCAAAAGCAATGCCAATGCCAGCTGTGGAATAAAATTCAACACCCACATCAGTACCGTATTCCGAAACGCATTCTGAAACATTGTACTTGTCAAAACAGCAGTGAAATTGTCAAACGGGTTCTTGGTCAAAAAATGGAAGGTCTGCTTTCCAACGCCCTTAAGATCTGTAAATCCGATAATAGCTGTATACAATGTCGGATAAAGAGAAAATATCAAATAGGCAATGGTAAAGGGCAGGCAGAATAAGTATCCGTATTTTGCGTAGCTGAAGCTTTTCTTTTTTGTATTCATCTTTTGTCTTGTCCTTCTTCTACTTCTAAAAAAATCGGGTCAGACCTAAGCCTGACCCTGATTTGATTTCTTAAATTGCAGGATTTAACCAGCCACATCAATTCCGAGGTTATAACTTACGGTCT
>ONLM01000024.1 GCA_900318695.1 uncultured Eubacteriales bacterium
CGATCCGGATGTACGTTCCTTCTACGGGGACTGGCCGAATCAGAACGTAACCGTATCGACGCAAACGCTGCAGCCGTCACAAGCCCTGCAGCAAATGGAGCCGGCGTCGTCATTATCGACTTCACTTTTTGCCGCGACCAGAACAACAGAGGAACCGCAGAGCAGTGTGATCTCTGAAACAGATTCGCATATTCCGGATCAGATTCTGGATGCGGAAACGAGACCGGAAATCGCCCCGGCAAGAAGAATACAAACCACTTCTTCTCCGGGCGCGTAGCCGGAAGAAAAAATACTGATTTGCTATCTTGCAAAAAAGTATGAATTTCGCAACATTCTTTGCACGAAATTGTCAAAAAAAATCATTAAAACGCCAAAAATTGTGAAAGCGCCACACGAATCCTTTATCGTTTGGCGCTTTTTATGTATAAAATTTACAAATTACGTTATGGATATTTGTAAAAAATAATTTTTCAAATGCATTTCTAAAATTTATAAATAGTGCTAAAATTTATATGTTTGGCAAAATAGCCTTAGGAGAAGATAATGCAGTGGCTTTTTCAACTACCCGTATTTCAACTTCATATTCTTTCCCTGTTACTGATTTTTGCTTTGATGGTCAGTGCGGGTTCTTCTGCCTACCAAAGCTTCAGCCGTAATCGTTTTATGCTTTTCCTTACCGCACTGTTTGTTCTGATTCTGGCAAATGGCGCCGCTGTTTTTTGCGTGAAACGTTCTTTTGAATCCCCGGATTATATTTCTATTGTTATGATATCAAAAGCCTTTGCTTTGGACCTGCTGGATATCGTGGTTTATTTATGGATTATCTATTCTGAATCCGAAGAGGACCCGGATATCGTAGGCAATCGTTTGAGTAAGCGAAAACTCTTTATACCTTTCGCCGGATTCATTCTTCTCAATAATTTCAACTGGCTGAACGGAGCTATTTTCACCATCAATAAACAATTCCGTATTCTCTATCATTTCTGGTTTTATGTCGAATATATCCTGCTTAGCGCAGCACTGGTCATCGAATCCATGCGAAAGTATTATTTTGGATCCTATGAACCGGATCCGGTTAAAAAGAAGAAGACCTATGAGCTGGCCCGGTTTTCATGGATTGCCATCCCGGGATTGTTATGCGAACCGTTTCTGCCAGAGGAATCTCTGACAACATTCTTTTTTATGCTGGCCGCAGTATATGTCTATATATCGCAAATCAACAATGATATCTGCATCGATCCATTGACCGGAATTAACAATCGGCAACAGTTGGAAAGCTTTATCCGGCAGAAAATGCTTCATCATCAGGGAAAGCTCTTTCTTCTTATGATGGACGTGGATAAATTTAAAAGCATCAACGATACGTTTGGGCATGTACAGGGAGATCACGCACTGGTTCTGGTGGCAAGATGTCTCAATCAGGAATCCCGCATTCTGACATCGGCACCGTTCATTGCCCGTTATGGCGGAGACGAGTTCACGATGGTCATCGAAGGAACAGCCGATGAGGTCGAACACTTCTGTCAGAAGGTTCATCGAAATCTCCGTACATTAAATCAATACAAGCATCTTCCGTTCCGACTTCGTATCAGTATCGGTGTGCAATGCTATGACGATGATCCGAATATCCGGTCTATGCAGGAATTGTTTAAAGCGGCGGATCAACGCTTATATGAAGTAAAACGTTCCAAAAAAAATCTTGAGATCATAGAAAAGGCTATATCATAATGGAACTTCTGAAATGTGCAGAAATTTATGCTGCCGTTATCGGCATCATGCTGACGATTCTGTATTACAGTATAAAAAAATCCGACCAGGCAGTAGAATGGCGTATCTTTCTTCATTTTCAAATGCATGGCATTCTGTTTGTTGTCATGTCCTTATTCGTGGAGCTGATCGAAAAAAATGCCCGCCTGATTTATCTTTATCCTATGCTTCCGCGTATTATGCGTTCTCTTAAAATCATTTTTTTTCAAATGATATTGTTTTTTGAGTGGTTGCTTATCCGGTATAAGGACTTCAATGACAGTAAGACTCTTTATGCACGGTTTATTGCCGCCGCGCCATGTTTGCTGGTCATGGCTCTGGCTGCTTTGAGCATTCCCTTCGACATTTTCTACCGTTATACGGAAGACGGCGTCCAGATCCGTGGATTATTAGGAAATGCCTGCTACCTGGAGATATTGCTCTATATTGGATGCCTGATTGTCATGCTTATATACCGTCAGACGAGATCATTGGGAACAGGGCGAAGACGTTATCGAATCCATATGAACTATCTTCTGGGGCTTGGCGTCGGTATTTACCTGGAGTATCGTTATTTTCACATCGAATCGCTGCTTATTCTTATGGCGATCAATCTTTTTATTCTTTATATCACACTCATCACAAGACAAATCAGCACCGATAGCCTGACACATATTAACAATCGGCAGCATCTGATTCAGCATATTGCATTTAAAATGGCAAACAGCAGAAAACCATTATATCTCATCATGGCCGATATTGATTTCTTCAAACGTATCAATGATAAATACGGACATGTCATCGGAGATGAAACACTTATCCGCGTTGCCAATTCCATGAAGGCAGCCGTTGCGAAAATCAAAGGGCATCCGTTTCTAGCCCGTTACGGCGGCGATGAATTTATTATCTGTATGGAATCCAATGACGCATCAGCTCCCTCTCGCTTAATGGAAGAAATTCTTCGAGAACTGAATGAAAGAAATGCGAATGCCCGACATGCCAAAGAATTGTCCATTTCCATCGGTATGGCACAATACAAAACGACCATGAAGCATCCTCGCGATTTCATCCAGGCCGTGGATAAGGCATTGTATAAGGTAAAGCAGCAGAATCATGAGAAACAGGAACATTTCGAAAACAAATTTTCTTGACAAAAGAAGCAGGAAAATGTATCATCGCACTAAACGCTTTAACGCGCTACCATAGTATCGTGTTGAATTATCTATTTCCGGATACCCGCACCGCACATCCTACGTGAGTAACAAGTACTTTTGCCACTCACATCATTGCGATACGGCTATGGATTCGGAAAGGATCCGCATAGAGAGGAGCATGCGATGTCTCAGTTTTTCAATTCATTTTACCGTGACCTTGATCCATATACGCCGGGCGAGCAGCCTCAGGATAAAAAATATATCAAGCTCAATACCAATGAATCTCCGTTTCCGCCGGCTCCGGGCGTTCTGGACATTGTAAACCGTAAGGAAGCGGCCGATCTTCGGCTGTACTCGGATCCGGAATTGAAACCTTTAAAAGCGGCTCTGGCCGAAACATATGGGGTAACACCACAGGAGATTTTTGTCGGTAACGGTTCGGATGAATGTCTGAACTTTGCCTTTATGGCTTTCGGTGGTGACGGCATGGCCTATCCGGACATTTCATACGGTTTCTATAAAGTTTTCGCAGCACTCCATCACATTTCTTCGGATATTAAACCTCTGAATGCTGATTTTACGATCGACCCGTCAGCATATTTTTCCATTCATAAATCCCTTGTCATCGCCAATCCCAATGCTCCGACCGGCCTTTGTCTTTCTTTAGAGCAAATACGCCGTATCGTAGAGCAAAATCCCGATCATGTTGTAATCATCGATGAAGCCTATATCGATTTTGCAGAACCGGGCAGCTCTGCCGTACCGCTTACCGGAGAATACGACAATCTTTTGGTAATTCAGACCTTCAGCAAATCGAGATCTCTAGCCGGAGCTCGTGTCGGCTTTGCCATAGGAAACAAGGAACTGATCCGGGATCTGGAAACCATCAAATATTCCACCAATCCCTACAATGTAAATCGTATTTCTATGGCAGCAGCAGTAGAAGCCGTAAAGGATACCGCCTATTTTTCCGAGTGCTGTCAGGAAATTATCCGGACAAGAAAGTATACGACCGACGCGCTGGAGGCGTTAGGTTTTACCGTTCTTAAAAGTCAGACCAATTTTCTTTTTGCCCGTTCCTGTGACATTACCGGAAAAGCGCTCTACCAAAGTCTGAAGGAGCGGGGAATTCTGGTTCGCCATTTCGATGATCCGGCTATTACAGAATACAACCGTATATCCATCGGTACGAGAGAAGAGATGGAAACCTTGATCCGAACCATTCAGGAAATTCTTTCCGCTTAAAAATACATTTGTTCATTGACAGGAGTCCCTATGAGAACAGCAGAAATCAATCGTGTAACCAATGAAACCGACATCAGCCTCTGGATCGATCTGGACGGAGATGGTAAGGCATCCGAAATCAACAGCGGGGTTGGCTTTTTAGATCACATGCTCACCCTCTGGAGTCGACATTCCGGCATTCAGATGACCTTGACCTGCGAAGGCGATACCTGGGTGGATGACCATCACAGTGTTGAAGACATCGGTATCAGTCTGGGCCAGGCGGTGGCGGAAGCATTGGGAGACAAGAAAGGCATTAGCCGTTATGCGAGTCTCATGCTTCCTATGGATGAATCTCTGGTTCTGGTAGCCGTAGATATTTCCGGCCGTGGCGGATGCTATCCGGTTCTGGATTTCCCAACTCAAAAAATCGGCAGCTTTGATACAGAACTTGTAGAGGAATTTCTCCGTGCCTTTGCCTGCAATGCCGGCATCACCCTGCATATACGTCAGATTGCAGGCAGCAATTCCCATCATATCGCAGAAGCCTGCTTCAAAGGACTGGGCCGTGCCATGCGTCAGGCCGTATCCATTGACACACGTTTCGAAACAGAAATTCCGTCCACCAAGGGCGTACTGGCATAAATGCAATGCTTCCGGACTGCGCATTCCGGAATTCACTTCCGGAATCCACTTCCGGAATCCGCTTCCGAAAACGTCCATATATATGAGAGAAGTTATAAAGTTATGATCGAACAAAGCTTAAATGTACTCTATGAAACATACGGGTATCGGAAATTCAAGCTCACCAAGTTTGAGTCCTATGATCTTTATGCCGATAACCGTGATTTCTTAAATTCCAGTCAACTCATCACCTTCACCGATCTGGA
>ONLM01000135.1 GCA_900318695.1 uncultured Eubacteriales bacterium
AATATCGTCATTCTCATAGCTGTACTAGTATATAGGTATACTAATTGTAGGATCGGCATAAAGATGAATCAGCTATTATCAAATTATTGGGAAAACGTAAACCGAATATTGAAGGAACGTAATATGAGTATGGCGGAACTTTCCAGACAAAGCCAGATTTCGCCAAGCAGTATGCATGATCTACGGCAGAACGGCAGAAATCCTGGAATTCTTCACTTTATCAAGATTGCCGAAACCTTGAATGTGGATTTCGCAAGATTGTTTACTTCACCGGAAGAATATATCAAAGGCGTCGACAATGAAGAAGTGCGTCAAGTTTGTAAATTTTTCATTACCTTATCCGCTACAGACCGAACCTTCGTTATCGAGTTTTGCAAACGTCTTGCCGAAAATCCTGCACAAATAACTGATCGTCGTATTTTACAGATTCCGGATTTCGACAATGCAGGAGAGCAATCTCCGAAATCTGTATATAAAAACAGCAGTTTAAGCAAAGAGATTGCCGAGAAAAATCCCGAAAAAACAATTGATCGAAAAATTTCGGAAAATCTGTAACTGACCACTCTAAGAAAGGAGTCATTATGAGCAGTCAGGGAACAGAAAAAAACAATAATTGTTCAAGGGTAAATTACAGTAACTACGTCTTTGACTCTTTGAAGTTCGGGAAACTGCTTCGTAAAAAAAGAAAAGAGCAGAATCTGACGCAAGAAGAATTGGCGCATATAAGCGGCATGGGGGCATCAACCTTGTCCCATCTGGAGAACGGTACCTGCCAGCCCACCATAAAAACGCTGGTTGTTCTTTCTTCTGCATTAAAGCTTTCTCCATTGACATTATTATTCGGCAATTATGATGTCGTCTCTGCACGTGAAAATGAACTGTTTTTCGATGAATTTCTAAAGGAACAGGGAAAAGTCTTATTATATACATTACGAAGCATCAATCCTGATCTCTATTTTGGATATGTAAAACCCTACATTGAAATGGCAAGCAAAAAGCTTTAAGGAAGTCGGCGCAAACACCGTAGCGTTTGACAACTGTCGCTCACACTAAAAAGAATCATCGGGATATACCCGATGGTTCTTTTCATATATTACAAAAACAGAAACTAATATTTTTCGGCCACGACATCCACTGTGCGTATTGCATCTTTTACAGTTCTTAAGGGTTATAGCAGGCATAAAGTCAATATATTTTACGAACTTAAAAAAGCTTGGACAGAACACTTCGAAAGCGTATATTTTATGATAAAATAATTCTGTTTTAAGGGGGATACTGGTTGTTTTATTAGCCAAACTACCAACCTGTATCATGACAATCACAAAACAAGGAGGCTATTTAGTATGGAAAGATTCTTTCATTTGAAAGAGCACAACACGGACGTGAAAACCGAGGTTATTGCCGGTATTACCACGTTCCTCACAATGGCGTATATTCTCGCTGTAAACCCTAACATCCTTGGTGCTGTTATGGACCGCAGCGGTGTTTTCATCGCTACCGCAGTTGCTTCTGCAATTGCTACATTCATTATGGCATTCTATGCCAATTATCCGATTGCCCTTTCTGCCGGTTTGGGATTAAATGCATATTTCGTTATCGTCTGCCAGACAGAGCTTAAGGATGTTGCAAACCCATTCACCATTTGCCTTACCGCTGTACTCGTAGAAGGCCTGATTTTCATTCTGCTTTCTTTCTTTAAGGCACGTGAACAAATCATCAATGTTATTCCAATGAATCTCAAGAATGGTATTTCCGCCGGTATTGGTCTTTTCGTTGCATATATCGGTCTTCAGAGTGCTGGTATTGTTCAGTTTATTTGGCAGGATAACGGCGGTGTGCTGATCCAGCTTGGAAGTTTTTCTTCCCCGCAGATGGTTCTTGCATTAATAGGCTTCATTATCACGGTTGTTCTCGTTCATTACGATATGAAGGGGGCTGTACTTGTCGGCATTCTTGCTACATGGATTTTGGGTCTTATTGCCGAGTTCACCGGTTGGTATCAGGTTGGTAATGGAAATTATAGTCTTATTCCTGATTTCAGCACAGGATTCCAGCTTTCCGGAATTACCTTAACGGCTTTCCACTTTAATTTCAGTTGGGTTGCAAGTCACCTTGTTCAGTTCGTTGCTATTGTATTCTCATTCCTGTACGTTGATATCTTTGATACCGTAGGAACTATCGTAGGTGTTGCCGATAAGGCCGGACTTCTGGATAAAGACGGTAAGCTTCCTAAGGTTGGTAATGTACTTATGGCCGATGCCATCGGTACTGTAACCGGCGCTTGTCTTGGTACCTCAACCATCACTTCGTTCGTAGAATCCTCTGCCGGTGTTGCTGCCGGTGGCCGTACCGGACTTACCGCATTTGTAACCGGTATTATGTTCCTTCTTTCTCTTCTTCTGAGTCCGGTATTCCTTGCCATTCCTGGATTTGCAACAGCTCCGGCACTGGTTTATGTAGGAATGCTTATGGTATCTTCCGCAAAGAAGATTGACTTTGAAAGTGACATTGCCGACACAGTTGGTGCGTATATGGCAATGCTTATGATGCCGCTTTGCTATTCTATTGCAACCGGAATTATGTTCTCTATCCTTACATGGGTTCTGATCAAGACATTTGAAGGCAAAGTCAAGGAAATCCATCCGGTTATGTGGATAATTTTCCTTCTGTTTGCTATTCGAATCTGCACACTGGTTTTTAATTTCCAGTAAGATTTTATATGAGCTCTGCAGAAATTTGCAGGGCTCATGTTTTTATTCATACGGGAATGCAAACGCCGACGCCATGCAAAGCATGTCCTGCAATGAACAGGATTTCGTCCATTTGCACCTTGCAGAAGTGATTTGCTCTTCCTATAATATAAAAAACGTTTCACACAGTAGCCTGTATAGGCTTGCTTACACAGGATCTTCTGATCCTGCAACATGAAAGAGGTAAAAATGGCAAAAGAACTTGTTGTCGTACTTGACTTTGGCGGTCAATACAACCAGCTCATTGCACGACGCGTCCGAGACCAGGGTGTCTATGCGGAAGTTTATGCTTCTTCTATCGGTCTTGATAAACTTCGTGAACTGAATCCAAAGGGAATCATCTTCACCGGTGGACCACAGTCCGTTTATAAAGAAGAATCACAGCATATCGACCCTGCTATTTTTGATATGGGCATTCCAATCCTCGGTATTTGCTATGGTGCGCAGCTGATTGCATATGAACTTGGCGGGGAAGTTAAAACCGCGCCGGTATCCGAATACGGTCATACCGATGTACTGATTGATGATCAGGAAAGTGTACTGAAGGGTGTTTCTGAAAAGACCATTATGTGGATGTCACATACCGATTACATTGCTTCTGTACCGGAAGGATTTAAGATCACTGCACATACAAGCAATTGTCCGGTAGCCGGCATGGAAGATCCGAACCGTAGGATCTATGCCGTACAGTTCCACCCGGAAGTGCAGCATTCTGTAGAAGGAA
>ONLM01000144.1 GCA_900318695.1 uncultured Eubacteriales bacterium
ATCGACAGCTACATCTATGTTGATGAAGAAGAGGAAATTGTAGTCAAGCATGGACCTGGGGCAGAAAAAGCTCAGCAGGTTTATGAAGATGCATTGAAGCTTCTTGGCATAAAGGGGAACGAGAAGGATCAGTCTAAAGAGGATGACTCCGACTTTTATCCATTTGATTTTAGCGATCCAAAATGGGAATTTGATATTGCGTTAGATTGTGTCCGCCAAATGGATAATGATGATCGTGAGTACGTGAGAAATCACTTGCAAACCACGGAGTACCATTTTGGTTATGCAATGGGGATAAGGAACCGATATATTCATCCGGCGCGAAAACATCACGTGTTCGAGGCAGATGGTGTGTCAAGCAGCGTCATGACAATGATCTTTTCGATCGTCAGTCCCATATATGATTATCGCAACCATGTGATAGCAGGATTTTTTGGAAATATGGATCTGCCACATCTATTGGAACGGTATGGAGAGACCCAAAAAGATGTGTTTGATCAGATCTATGATAATTTGGCGAATAACCGATATACGACATCAGAAGAAGCGAAAACAGATTTGGATAACGCGTTAAGACAATCTCTCGGACCGAATGAATTTATAAAAATCTTTAAAGAAGCACTGGAATACTACGATAAAAATGAAGCCAAAAAGGATCGAGAGGACTGGTATTGGAATACTAATTTTCCGGCATGCAAAGCAATGCTTTATCCTCTGCAGGCAACACAAGCATCGGTTTTACGAAAAATGGGAATGTGTTGGCAGGTTGAACGCCTTTCTCTGAAAAATATTGAAGAATGCAGAGATTATATTGACAATAAACTGGGTTTAAGAGAAGACTATGCAGATTACATGGCTAGATGCTTTTGGGAAATATGTAGCCCGGTGCTAAATAACAAGTGGCAGGGAATGGGCTTATTTCCGCTTGATATCGAATATGACATACGCAGTAAGCTGGACAAAGCGGGGATAGATTCGCTTGGCAAGCTTTGTGAACTGACCTATAAGGAGCTTTCCGATATCAAAGGCATCGGAACTCAGAATGCCGAACTGATAGAAGGTGTTTTATCGAAGATGGGCTTATCGCTTTCAAAATAGCGTGGATTTCTAAAGGAGATTCTATGGCATCGAATCTGATTGAAAAACTATTGGCAGAGGCTGTCCGTTCAAAAGGGACTTATGCTGAGTTTTGTGTTTCCGAGGAAAATGTTGCATTTATATGCAATGGCGGATCCAGAAGGAGTACCAGGAACTACAGGCGAACAAAGACAGAGATAATAGCAGACGAAAGAGTATTAAAGTCAATCAATGAAAAGAATCTTTTATTTGCTGAAACGCTGAATAGGATTTCGATCACGCTTGTTGATGGAAGGACAGCGATTTTTCAGAGACATGATAATGATTATTTCTCCACAATCAATGCGAGAAAGGTAAATGAGTCAAAAGAAAAAGCATACGAGTATGTTTGTTTTAAGTCAGAGCAGAAACCATCCACTGGGATCGCCTTTGCCATAAAGTCGGGAAAGAACGGAAAACGGCAGATTATGCCCTGTGAAGGGGTTATCTTAAATGGCCCAAACACTTCAGGAATACAGACCGGATTGCAATTTGTCATAAGTGCTGATCTGCGGACAATCGATAATACTCTGATAGACGAAGACGATAAAGCTAATCGGGAAGCCGTAGATGAATTATCTTCTGTTATGCAAAGAGCAATAAAGGAAATGCTTCATCTGGGTCTTTTAGGAATGCCATTGTTTGCGGTACTTCCGAATACAATGGATGAAGAGTCCGTTATAAATACTGCTTTGATACAGGCCGTAAGGAATGTTTGTAATTCATATCCACTATTTAGAAATAGGGTTGGGACGATCGTTGGAAAGAATAACATTGCATATGGAACAGATGAAGTGACAAGTCTCTTTCCGCAAAATCTGGCAAAAGCATTTTTAGGAGACAGATACTGGATTGAACCATGCGTAGCTGAAAGCAGAGAAGAATACTTTTTGATTGATATAGGTATTCCTTATTATGATAGGGAAAGGTTCCTGAAAGAATTATTTCGAGAAGAAAATTTGGATGATTGCAGCAGAATCCTTGCAGAACAAAATGATAGATGGCTGCGGGCATTTTACCTCTTTGTAGCAGCTCCAATTGCGGAGGAAAGCATAAAGCGTCACGTTATTTCTGGATTGAGGAATATTCGGTCAATACGTGATATTAAGGGGACAATGAAGTATCCATATGAGGTTTCATTGGTAACAAATGGAACTAATGCAAGTAAAAGATCTGCTGTTATCAAACCGGGAATTATATCACCCGGAGGAGTGGATGATGAGCATTCAGCTCAATTGCGGTTTTTTTTCCTGAGTGATCTTGG
>ONLM01000145.1 GCA_900318695.1 uncultured Eubacteriales bacterium
AAACACTTTTGACACGCTATCAGGATGAGATCAACAATGCATGGAAGGATTTGGCACCGCATCGGATCTGTACTTACATTTATGACTTGTCCAATGCATTCAATTCCTTCTACCATAATGTAAAGTTCCTGGCAGAGGAAGATGAGCAGAAAAAGAAAGGCTATCTGGCGCTGCTTATGCTCACCTGGAAAGTCCTCACCACCTGTATCCATACCCTCGGCTTCGACGCCCCGGAACGTATGTAGCGGAGGACTTTTTCATCAGAAAAAGTCCGTAGCGTAAAGGGCCGATCTAAGATCGGCTCCCGAAGGGATTGATGCTGGTGACAGGACCAGCATCAACCAAAGGGGTAGCGTAAAGGGCCGATCTAAGATCGGCTCCCGAAGGGATTGATGCTGGTAACAGAACCAGCATCAACCAAGGGAGAAGCGTAAAGGGCCGATCTAAGATCGGCATATCATTTTTAGCAAGAAAGGAAAGCTATGAAATACTTCATTGCCAGCGATATCCACGGCTCCGCCTATTATTGCCGTGAAGTCATTGAAAAGTTTGAGAAAAGCGGCGCTGACCGCCTGATTCTTTTAGGAGACCTTTTATACCATGGGCCAAGAAATGATCTTCCGAAGGAATATGCTCCGAAGGAAGTTACAGCAATGCTGAATTCCCTCAAGACAAAGATCTGGGCGGTTCGCGGCAACTGTGAAGCCGAAGTGGATCAGATGGTTCTGGAGTTTCCGGTTATGGCGGATTATGCGATTCTTGTGCTGAATGGTCATACTATTTTTGCGACACATGGACACCTTTTCAATGAGGAGGTACTTCCGCCGATCTGTGATGGTGATGTAATTCTTCATGGTCATACGCATCTTCTGAAAGCGGAAAAGCTGGAGAAGGATGGAATTCATTTCTATCATTTGAATCCAGGCTCCACATCCCTTCCAAAGGGCGGAAATCCAAACACCTATGCGATGCTGGACGGAGATGTGTTCACAATTTATGATTTTGATGATCAGGTTGTGACCTCTATTGAGCTTGGAAAATAATATAGATGAAATATAGATTCCAAATGGGCAAAGGCGATACGTGCAATATGCACATAAAAGTACAATAAGTCGTAAAATATATATATAATATCACATAGAATCATTCCGTATTTAGGAATGATTCTTTTTTGATATAATAAAATAATACTATCCTCTGTATTATATTTACATTTGTATTGTGAAGTATTGCCAAAATGCCATAAATGTTATATCATTAACAAAGAAATTAAATTGAATGCATGTTGGCAGAAAATTAATTCTTATTGGATGCTTAATCAGGAAATGTTTTGTTTCTGCCGGTGCATAGACGTGAAAAAAGATATAAAGGAGTGTAGAAATGGTCAACAGAATTATCTTAAATACGGTTTCTTACCATGGACATGGTGCGATTCAGGAAATTCCCGGAATCGTAGAGCGCGAGGGTTTTCGTAAGGTATTTGTATGTTCGGATCCGGATCTTGTGAAGTTCGGCGTAACAGCAAAGGTTACCGATCTCCTCGATAAGGCCGGCATTGTTTATACCGTATATTCGGATATCAAACCGAATCCGACTATTGAAAATGTCAAGCATGGTGTAGAAGCATTTAAGATGGCGGGCGCAGATTCCATTATTACCATCGGCGGCGGTTCTTCCATGGATACGGCAAAAGCCATTGGCATTATTATTGCCAATCCGGAGTTTGAGGACGTACGTTCTCTGGAGGGCGTTGCACCGACAAAGAATCATGCGGTGAAGACCATTGCGGTACCGACTACAGCAGGTACAGCAGCCGAAGTTACCATAAATTACGTTATTACCGATACCGAAAAGGTTCGTAAATTTGTTTGTGTCGATGAGCACGATATTCCGGCATATGCAGTGATTGATCCGGATATGATGGCATCGATGCCGAAGGGACTGACGGCTTCCACCGGTATGGACGCGCTGACCCATGCGATTGAAGGCTATACCACGAGAGGTGCCTGGGAGCTGACGGATATGTTTCATCTGGAGGCAATCCGGCTGATCGCAGAGAATTTAAGAGGTGCGGTAAACAATGATCCAAAGGGCCGCGAAGGTATGGCACTGGGACAGTATATCGCCGGTATGGGATTCTCTAATGTAGGTTTGGGCATTGATCATGCCATGGCACATACATTATCTGCACACTATGATACGCCGCATGGCGTAGCTTGTGCGATGCTTCTTCCGATTTCTCTTGAGTTCAATAAGGAAGTGGACGGCGAGAGACTCCGCGATATCGGACGTGCAATGGGTGTGAAGGGAATTGATGAAATGCCTTTGGAAGAGGCACAGAACGCAGCCATCGAGGCAGTAAAGAGGCTGTCTGAGGATGTGGGTATTCCGAAGACACTGGATAAGATCAAGGAAGAGGATCTGGATCAGATTGCACAGGATGCTTTGAATGATGCATGTTATCCGGGCAATCCTCGTGAAGCCACGCTGGAGCAGGTAAAGGATATGTTCCGTAAGCTTATGGCTTAATGAATTTCGTCTCCTAATCATATGATGTGCAGCACAATGCACAGGAATGTGTATGCTGCACATCATTATATTTAGTCATTCACCTAACATCTTCTCTACGGAAAAAGAGACCGGCCAACGCCGGTCTCTTTTTCATGACTCTTTATGACAGGTTATGTTCATGACGTGTAAAATGCGTGGTTCGTAGACATGAGAAATGCAGATGGAACGTATCGTCAGAACAAGAGCATAAAACCAGCAAAAATTGAGCAATTTACTAAGATCAAAAGGGATTTGAATCTGTAAATATTCATTAAATTGTGATAAAATGGGCTTACATTTACTTTAATATGTACATACTGCACAAAGAATGGAGCTCGTTTTGGATAAATTGTCGTTGCGAAAGAGATTGGCTCTTTTGGCCGCGGTTTCTATGATTCCGCTGGTTCTGGTAGCTGCGTATTTGATCTTTGCTCTGCAAAACTATAGTAATTCCTACGATGCCATTGTGAGCAATATGGCAGTGGCCAATCAATACAATTTAAAGTTCAAGGAAGCGGTAGATGAAAATCTGTATAAGATTGTTGTAAGCGGAGCATCTTTTGAGGAAGCTGCACAGGATCCGGAGCTGGGGGATCCGTATAAAGCCATTAAGGATATTCGGAAAAGTTTCTCGGCACTGGCATCACGAACGCAGGACATTGAGAGCCGAAGCTGGCTGAACAACCTTCTTCGTAATGTGGATACGCTGGAACTTCGCATTGGGGATATTCAGAGAAATCTGTCCAATGGCAATCATTATGATGCGAATATTCAGATGCTGAATGACAATATCTACATTCTGACCGAACTGATTCAGGATGATATCCAATACTATTTGTATTATCAGACCCGCATTATGGAACACATGAAGTTAGAACTTCAGGTGCGTGTGCGGTATTTTATTGCCTTTGTATGCTTTCTGCTGAGCTTTATCGTCGGGACTCTTTTAATGATCGTGATTCATATTTCGCGAAGTATTACGGTTCCGATGAAGCATCTGGGACAGGTAACGCAGCAGATCTCCCACGGAAATCTGCAGGCGCGGGCGGAGTGCAGAACCGGTGATGAGATCGGGGCTCTGGGTGGACGCATAAATGAAATGGCGGAGAGTCTCGAAAAAATGATGCAGCAGATCCGGGATGATGAGAAAAAGATGCGTCATGCCGAACTTCGTCTTTTGCAGGAGCAGATCAATCCGCATTTTCTTTACAATACCATGGACACGATTATTTGGCTCATTGAGGGCCGCAAGCTGGAGGAAGCAGAGGATATGCTGGTTTCGCTCAGCAACTTCTTCCGGCTGGTGCTTAGCCATGGACACGAATATATCCGCATCCGTGAGGAGGAACAGCACATCCGGAGTTATCTGGAAATTCAGAAGTTTCGTTACCATGATATTCTGGAGTATGAGATTCGTATGGATCCGGCATTGTATCAGTACTGGATCCTGAAAATGACACTGCAGCCACTGGTGGAAAACGCACTTTATCATGGTATTAAAAACAAGCGGGATAAGGGAACGATCCGCATTACCGGAATGCTTCGGGAACAGGACATTCTTCTTACGGTTTCGGATGACGGCATTGGCATGGATGCGGAAACATTGGAAAAACTTCGTGTTGCCATTACGAAGCCGTGTAAGGACACAGATTCGGGTTTTGGCATGGCCAATGTCAACGAACGGATCCGGATGAATTTCGGGGTGGAGTACGGCCTTACGCTGAATTCTTCGCCGGGTGGCGGAACCAAAGTGACGGTACGGATTCCACGGGTGAAAATGAGTGATGCAAAAGAAAGCAGCCCGCAGGAAGGCGGACGAAAGGAAAATACACCGGAGGAAAGGGAGACGTGCGATGGAATCACACCGGGACAAAAGACCGTCGAGAGCCGGAACGGAAAGGAAGAAGTGGCATGACAGAATGGAAAAAAATTATGGCAGTGTTTTGCATTGCTATCCCACTTTTTACGACCTCATGTACGCCTTTTGTCGTAGATGAAACAAGCCGGGATGTGCAGAACTTTGAAACAGAGCCGGCGGAAAATCTGATTCGTGTCGGATTTTCACAGCTTGGATCCGAATCCAAGTGGCGCCGTGCCAACAGCATCAGCATACAGGATTCTCTTACCGTGGAGGATGGTTTTTTCCTGCAGTTTAATAATGCGCGTCAGAAACAGGAAAATCAGATTAAGGCGATTCGAGGCTTTATTTCCCAGCAGGTGGATTATATTGCGTTTTGTCCGGTAACAGAGGATGGCTGGGATACGGTTCTGAAGGAAGCAAAGGATGCCGGCATTCCGGTGATCCTGGTGGATCGTCAGGTTTCGGCGGATCATTCGCTCTATACCACATGGATCGGTGAGGATATGCGGAAGGAAGGCGAAAATGCCGGGCGATGGCTGGCCAGAAAACTGGAAGAACGTGGCCGGAGCCGGGACAAAATCCATATTATTGAGCTTTTGGGAACACGGGGATCCTCCAGCCAGATCGGTCGGAGCATCGGCTTTGACAGCATTTGCGATCAGCATCCGAACTGGGTGCTTCTGGATCGGGAAGACGGTGAATTTACGACGGCAAAAGGACAGGAAGTCATGACGGGCTTTCTGAAGAAATATAAAGACATTGATGTTGTGGTTTGCCAGAATGACGATATGGCGATCGGGGCATTGCAGGCCATGAAGGATTTCGGCATGGATCTGTACAGTGACAGGAAACCCATCGTCATCTCTTTTGATGCGAGTCGGCAGGGACTCGAAATGGTAACAAAGGGAATCATTGATGTGGACGTGGAATGCAATCCGTCCAGTGGCCCGAAACTGGCTGCTGTGATTCATGAGCTGGAGCGGGGACATGCTGTGGCCGGGGAATACTACATGGACGAGAAGGTATTTACGATAGACAATGCTTCCTCCTACGCGGCAAGCCGTTCGTATTAAAAACGGAATCCGTATGGGAAAAACAGGGAGGTACGATGTTAAAAGTTTTTTTGGTAGAGGATGAAGTAACGGTGCGCGAGGGACTCCGCGACAATATCCCTTGGGAGGAATATGGCTTTCAGTTTGTGGGAGAAGCATCGGACGGGGAAATGGCGCTTCCTATGATTCGAAAGGACATTCCGGATGTATTGATTACGGATATACGGATGCCCTTTATGGATGGCCTGACATTATGCCATATTCTAGGGCAGGAATTTCCCAAAATGAAAATGATCATCATGAGCGGCTATGATGATTTCGAATATGCCCGCCGTGCGATTCAGGAAGGGGTCGATCAGTATCTCAGTAAACCGATTACACGCCGAACGATAAAAAAAGCGCTCGATGAAGTAAAGCATAAGATCGATTATGAAAGAGAACAGCAGGATTATCAGGAAAAATATCAGCTGGAATCCCGTGAATATGAACAGTACCAGAGAAGAGCTTTTTTGGAAGCACTTTTTGAACGTCGGCTTTCGGTGGAAAAAATGTACGAGGAGGCGGCACGGCTCCGCATCGGTGTCAATGCGGCCTGCTATAATCTGTTGCTGTTTAGTCTGAATGATCGGCGAAAAGAGGAAAGTGAAGAATTCCGTTATTGTCAGAATGAGATTCTTGCCTTTTTTCTGCGTTTCCCGGAATACATAGTATCGAAATGGAGCCTAAGCTCCTACTGCGTGATCATACGCGGAGAAGCGGATATAGTGCACGATTTCACGGAACGCGGCATAGCGGAAGTGAAAAAAATTGCCGATAATCCACGGTGCCCGATGCAGTGGTATATCGCAGCGGGAGAACCGGTAGATCGTTTTAGTCAGCTCGCGGAATGTTTTGAAAAAACGAATCATCGTTTTGCAGAGCGTTTCTGGCGGCCGGAGCGTAATATTCTCCGTGCGGAGGATGCCAGTCTGCCGCCTTCCGATGAAAAGCGAAGCATTGACCGTGTGGATGCAAAAAATGTGGATCCTTCCATCATTACAGGCTTTCTGCGTGATGGAAATGTAAGTGATGTAACGGAATTTGTTCATGGATATCTGGAAAGTCTGAAGGATGTTTTAAAATCAAAAATTTTCCGAAGTTATCTGGTTCTCAGTATCCGTTTTGCCGTGATCCGCTTTGTGGAGAAGTACGGTATGGATCAGGAGCGTTTTTTAGAGCAGCTTCCGTTTGACATTCATGAACTGGAATGGGGAAATGATCAGATTCCGGACTATGTCATTCGCATGCTGCGTCTTGCCTTTTCTCTGCGGGATCAGGAGTCCGAAAACAAAGGACATACCGTGGTGCAGGAAGCGCTGCCTTATATTGAAAAGCATTTTATGGAGGAAGATATATCGCTGAATTCGGTGGCGACGGTAGCTGGTATTTCCAGTACCTATTTCAGCTCCATGTTTTCACAGGAAATGGGAAAGACCTTTACGGAATATCTTACGGAGCTCAGGATGAACAAGGCAAAGGAGCTTCTGCAGACACAGAAGCTCCATACAGCCGATGTGGCACAGGCAATCGGATATAAAGATGCCCATTATTTCAGTTTTGTTTTCCGAAAGACCCAGGGAGTATCGCCAAAGGAATTCCGAAACAGAAATGCGGAGTAGATACTATCGGGTGAGTACGCTGTTTCCTTCGGTCAGGGTCCATGGCACCGTAACGGTATCCGCGGCGGAACTGGAGAGGAGATGGGTCAGAGATAAGGTCACGGCATCGGAAAAGGCATGTTTTTTATGTGCCAGCGATGTGATTCGAACCGGTTCGATGAGACTAAGGTAGCTGTCGTCAAAGCTGACAATGCTCAGGTCTTCCGGAACGCGAATGTGCAGTCTGGTAAGGATAGGAAGAAGACGATAGGCGATTTCATCGTTGAAGCAGACAAGCGCGGTGGATTGTTCCAGAACTTCCCGGGTGAAACGTGTGAGTTCAAGCTGCAGAGCAGGATTCAGAAGATCCTTCAGGTCTTCCCGGTCAAGCATCAGAATATGGGATCTTGAAAAATTAAGCTGGAGATCACGAAGAGCATCCATATATCCGAAGAATCGTTCCTGCCCCTGAATGGTATCCGATACAAAGATTCCCGCAAAGGCGCGGTGACCGCGGCTCCGAAGATTCTGGACGAGCCCGTAGGCTCCGCGGTAGTTTTCATCCTTGACCACGGACCAGGCGGGGAAATTCGGATAGAGTCCGTAAAGGAAAAGCAGCGAAGTGCCGCGGCGCTGCAGTTCGGTGTAAAGGTCGAGATTCGGATTCTGATAGGCGGAAAAACATTCAGCCAGGATCGCGCGGGGCGGATGGGCAAGATAACGGAGCAGACAATTTCGTTCGGCGTAGAAATCGGCCTGGTTCTCAGTGAGGGAGACCCGGAGACCGACCTGCTGCAGTTTCTGCCGAAGGGAGGCCAGAAGCTCCGGAAAGATATAATCATCCGGTGTGGCCATAAGGATTTCCACGACATTTTCCTGTTCGACGGGGGACTTACCGGTCAGAAAGGTGCCGCTGCCCTGCCGGGAATAGAGGTAGCCTTCTTCCATCAGTTCCTTTAATACTTTTCGGACTGTTTGGCGGCTCACGTTATAGTGGAGCATCAGCTGCAGCTCCGGCTCCAGGGTCTTTTGTTTATCACGAAGCATTTGCTCAATCTGTTTGAGCAGATGCTTTTTTAATTGTTCGGATTTTGAGATCCGGTAAGGGTCATGACTCATAGAAAACCTGCCTTAAATTTTTTATATTTTGCGACATTTTTGAAAATATCCCGGAGAAATCAGTGAAAAATTTCAAGTCAAAAGGCTTTTAAAATTAAAAATTATCAAATTTAATGCTCTTTTATGCATCTTGCCGATGCCAATCCGGCCGTAAAAGGAAGAAAGATAGAAAAATTTCGACCGTTTCAGAGCATAAATCTTAAAAATTCAACCGTTTTTCAAGTCTATGACGATAATTTGTACTTTAATTATACACGAAACCAAATAATTTGTACGGTTAAAATGATGAAAATTGTGCAGAATGCTATATAAATATTGTTAAGATGGGAAATTAACAGGATAATAGTTACAAGAAAAGGAACAGAGAAGTTCCATAAAATCCGAACACTATTTAGGAGGGTATTATGAGAAAAGCATTATCCGTTTTGTTAACAGCCGCTATGGCTTCATCCCTGCTTGCAGCATGTGGATCCTCATCTGCACCGGCCGCAGCGCCTGCTGAGACAAAGGCAGCGGAGACACAGGCTACAACGGCTGCAGCCACAGAGGCAGTAAAGGAAGTGACCGAAGCTGCCAAGGAAGCAGAAGCAAAGGGCGATACCATTACCGTTGGTTTCGCACAGGTTGGTCATGAGTCTGACTGGCGTACCGCTTCTACCAATTCCGTACAGGCTGCATTGAGCAAGGAAAACGGAATCGATCTTCAGTTCGTAGATTGTGATAACGATTCTGCTGCACAGCTGGAAGCCGTTCGTAACTTCATTCAGCAAGGTGTTGACTACATCGTAATCGACCCGATCGTATCTACCGGTTGGGATACCGTATTGACCGAGGCAGACGATGCCGGCATTCCGGTTATTGTTATTGATCGTACGATCGACGATTCTGACAAGTATGTATCCTGGGTAGGATCTGAGTTCACAAACGAAGGTCTTGCAGCCGGAGCATGGCTTAAGGCGTATGTAGCCGACAAGGGCATTTCGGAAGTAAATGCACTCGTTATTTCCGGAACAACCGGTTCCTCTGCACAGATTGGACGTTCCAATGGTTTCGACAAGTTTGTAGAGTCCGAGAAGTGGAACAAGCTGGATGAGCAGACCGGTGATTTCACACAGGAAGGCGGCCAGAAGGTTATGGAGTCTTACCTGAAGTCTTATAACGGAAAGTTCAATGTTGTTGTATGCCAGAATGATAATGAGGCATTTGGTGCTATCGATGCTATGAAGGCAGCCGGTGTTTCCTATGGTGTAGATGGTGACGTAATCGTTATTTCTTTTGATGCTTGTACAGCAGGCCTCCAGAAGGTACTTGCCGGTGAGATCAATGCAGACTTCCAGTGCAACCCTCTGCAGGGTCCGGATTGCCTGAACATCATCAAGAAGCTCCAGGCCGGTGAGAAGGTAGACCAGAAGACATTCATGGCAGAGCCTTGGTACGTAGCAGAAGACAAGCTTACAGAGATCACTTACACAAACAACTCCGGTAAGGAAGTAACCGAGCCGCTGGTACATGTAGATCAGGCTGTCGTAGATGCAGCTTACTAATAAGTAACATAATTCAGCCTCAGTGCGGCTCACGGGCTGCGTACAAATGTGCGGGGAAAGCCAATTGAGGGTGGTTCGAAAGAGCCACCCTTTTAAAGAATGAAGATCCAGAAACGGGGTTTGCAATGTATTTAGTGAAAAAGGATGGGAAAATGGATACGAACGTATTGATTGAAATGCGGAATATCACGAAAACCTTTCCGGGTGTTATTGCCTTGGATCATGCGCAACTGACCCTTCGCAAGGGAGAAATCCACGCCCTGATGGGAGAAAACGGTGCCGGAAAATCAACAATCATCAAATGCCTGACCGGCGTTTATGAGCGTGATTCCGGTGAAGTATATATGGAAGGCATAGAGGGAAACATCTTTAACCATTCCACTCTGGATGCACAGAAGATCGGTATTGCGACGGTATATCAGGAAGTAAATCTGTGTCCGAATCTGAGCGTCGCAGAAAATTTATTTATCGGTCGTGAACCGAAAACCAGGATTGGAACCGTAGACTGGAAGACCATGAACCGGAAAGCAAAGAAGATCATGGACGATCTGCAGATTCCAATCGATGTTACCAAAACACTAGAAAATTATTCACTGGCAATTCAGCAGATGATTGCGATTGCCCGTGCTGTCGATATGGATTGCCGCGTACTGATTCTGGATGAGCCGACCAGCTCACTGGATGACAATGAAGTGGAGAAGCTGTTCCGTCTTATGACGGATCTGAAAAACAAGGGCGTAGGCATTCTCTTTGTAACGCATTTCCTGGAGCAGGTCTATGCGGTATGTGACCGGATCACCGTTATGCGTAACGGTACCTTTGTAGGCGATTATTCCGTACAGGAACTGCCGCGTGTAAAGCTGGTTGCAGCCATGCTTGGAAAGGATTTTGATGATCTTGCCGCAATCAAGGCGGAAGGACACAGCAGTTTTTCCGAGGAAGTGGTTGTAAAGGCAGAAAATCTGAGCCATAAGGGAACGATCAAGCCGTTTAACTTTGAGATTCATAAAGGAGAAGTGGTGGGCGTGACCGGACTTTTGGGTTCCGGACGTTCGGAAATGGTTCGCTGTATTTACGGTGCCGATAAACCTACCGGCGGAAAACTGAGCATGCATGGAAGAGAACTTCGTGCAAAGTCACCGATCGATTCCATTCGGGCCGGCATGGGTTTCCTGCCGGATGACCGTAAGGTGGACGGATGCATTGGCGAGCTCAGTGTCCGTGAAAATATCATTCTTGCATTGCAGGCAAGAAACGGTGTGTTTAAGGCCATTCCGTTAAAGGAACAGATTCGTATTGCAGACGAATTTATCAAAATGCTGCAGATTAAAACGGCTTCCCGGGAGACACCGCTGAATCAGCTTTCCGGCGGAAATCAACAGAAGGTTATTCTGGCACGCTGGCTTTGCACGCATCCGGATTTTCTGATCCTTGACGAACCGACGCGAGGCATCGATATCGGTACCAAAACAGAGTTTCAGAAGCTGGTACTTGAATTTGCAAAGCAGGGTATGAGCGTGGTATTCATCTCTTCGGAGATCGAAGAAATGATTCGAACATGTACGCGAATGTGCGTAATGCGAGACGGCCAAAAGGTGGGCGAAATCTCTTCTGCCGAGGGAGAGATGACGCAGCAGGCGGTAATGGGAGCAATCGCAGGAGGTGAAAACAATGCTGAATAAAGCAAAGAACCTGACAAGAAATCAACTTTTCCTTCCTTTTGCGATGATGATTCTGGTTCTTCTTATCAATCTGGTGAAGAGCCCGGATTTCTTTGCAATCAATATTCAGAACGGAGTCCTTTACGGACGTTTGATCGATATTCTGAATCGTGGTTCGGAAATTGCGATCCTCGCCGTTGGACAGACGCTGGTCGTAGCGGTTTCTGCCGGAACGGATATTTCTGTCGGTTCCGTCATGAGTCTGACCGCATGTGGTACCTGTATGCTGTTGGCCGGCTATGGAGTAAACAGTACGACCACATTGGCAGTACCGCTGGGAGTAGGCCTTCTGTTTGGTCTGATTCTGGCTGTGTGCTGCGGCGCATTCAACGGTTTTCTGGTATCAAAGCTCAATATCCAGCCAATGGTAGCGACCTTGATTCTGTTTACCGCTGCCAGAGCCATCGGACTTTTGCTCTGTAACAATCAGATCACCTATATTCGCTATGAGCCGTATAAGTATTTCGGTAATTTTATCCCGGGCTGTCCGGTTCCTACGGCAATTTTCATCACCATTGTTGTGGTTGCCATCGTGATGGTATTTCTGAAAAAAACGGCGCTGGGTCTTTATATCCAGTCTGTCGGCATTAATAAAAGAGCGGCCCGGATTTCCGGACTGAGCTCCAGTAATATCTGTTTCCTGTGCTATCTGATCTGCGGCCTTTGTGCCGGTATTGCCGGTATTGTGGCATCCTCCCGTATTTATTCAGCGGATTCCAACAACATTGGTCTCAATTACGAGCTGGATTCCATTCTGGCGGTAGCATTGGGCGGAAACTCTTTGGGCGGCGGCCGGTTTAACATGGCAGGCTCCATCATTGGCGCCTATACGATCCAGGCCATTACCGTAACGCTTCTTGCGATGGGTGTTTCTACCGATCAGGCGCCGGTGGTTAAGGCCATCATTGTTATCCTGATCGTAACCGCGCAGGCACCTGCGTTTAAGGCATATCTCGCAGAGCGGAGAGCGAAAAAGAATGCAGAGCGGAAAGTAAAGAAGACTGCAAAAAAGGAGGCCGCATAATGGATAAAAAGAAATTCAGCAGAATGAACGGCAATACCTTGCTTCTGATGATTACGATCTGTCTGTTTGTCGTAATGTATTTTATTGGCTGTGTGGTTTACAGCGGCAAGGGCTTTACCCATCTGCAGACGTTCCTGAATCTGCTTATTACGAACGCCGGTCTGATTTGTGTAGCCTGCGGTATGACCTGCGTCATGCTTTGCGGCGGCATTGATATTTCCGTCGGTTCTCTGGTTGCTATGGACTGTATGATTCTTGCGTACGGCATGGGCAAGCAGAACCTGCCTTGTGTTCCGCTC
>ONLM01000146.1 GCA_900318695.1 uncultured Eubacteriales bacterium
AGTAGATCTGCTGGAATAATTCTGTATTGTACGGATCCAGGGCAAAACGGATTATATTCGTAACGTCCAGAATAACGCGATTCGTAAAGAAGGAAAGGTCATTTCCTTTCATACGGAAAGGCAGTTTATTCCGGTCCAAAAGGTCGATCAGCGGCAATGCACTTTCATTGTCCCGATATAAAACGGCGGTGTCTTCCTGCAAATGGGCAGCGACTTTGATAAGATAACTGTACTGGGCAGTACGGCTCTTTACCGGAATGGCAGCCGGCTTTTTTGCAGCAGGCAATGTCGGCCGGATTGTTTTTTCATGCCGCAGCATATTTTTATGGATAAAGCGGTCTGCCATGGAGACAATGGATGCCTGAGAACGGAAATTCTGTTCCATCAGAAGTACCTTTGCGCCGGGATGGTCGTTTTCAAAGTGAAGCAACGCTTCCGGATAGGCTGCGCGGAATCCATATATAGACTGGTCTTCGTCTCCTACCATAAACAGATTGTCGCGCCCGGACAGCAGACGAATGATGGCATGCTGAATTTTAGAGGTATCCTGTGCTTCGTCTACAAGAATATAGGGAAAGCGATTTTGAAAATAACGCAGTGTTTCCGGGCTTTTGTTTAAAATCGCAAGAGCATAGCTCATTTGATCGTCGAAATCCATGAATCCGTTACTGCGCATCTCCTGTTGATACTGTTCATAGATTTTGGAGATATGGATATCGGTCGTATCTTCCAGAGCCTTGATTTCTGCCGAGGTCAGCATCCGGTTTTTGATATATGTAATAAGTGTGCGTACATTTTTCAGATCCGCCTCGGTGGCATATGTTTTTTCCGTACTCTGGTAAATACGTCCGAGAAGCTGGGATAGCTGCTTTTCGTCGTTTAAGAGCCGGAAAGGTTCCCTTCCGATTTTTTGACCAAAGTAGCGAATGATTCCGGCCGAAAGACCATTGATGGTCCGGAAGGAAAGACGTTCTGCGAGCGCTGTGCCAAAGAAGGACGCGAAACGGTTCTTCATATCGCGAGTGGCAGCCACCGTATAGGTCAGCGTGAGAATACGTTCCGGTGCAATACTTTTAATGAGAATCATATAGCCGATTCTGGTTACAAGGACGGTCGTTTTTCCGGATCCGGGTACGGCAAGCAGCAGAACCGGACCATCGGTGGCGGTGATGGCCTGTTTCTGCTGTTCCGTAAGATGCAAAGCATGAATGGATTCCGAGAAGTACTGCTGCCGCTCCTTCTGTGACATGGTTTCGAGAGCGGCGGTTTGATCATAAGATTTAAGTTGAATAACTGACATGTATTTTATGGTTTAAATGTTAGGTGGAGTCTTGCGGCTGTGTGACTGGATCATGGTTATGACAGCCGCAAGCAGGAAGCCGGCAACCAGACCACCGATATGGGCATAGACATTGACGTTTTCGAGTGTAAACCCGCCTAATAAAGATAGTCCGACGCCGATAAAGACCCGCTGCAAGGGAAATACTTTACGGAAGCGTGGTTGCAGGGCGAGATAAAGCATAACGCCTAAAAGGCCGAAAATCGCACCGCTTGCACCGGCCGATATGGTGTAATGCCCGGTATAAAGTTCAACGGCCATGGTCAGTAGATTTCCCATGATTCCGGAAAAAAGATAGAATATGAGAAAATAAACCCGTCCGAAGATGGCCTCTACATAAGGTCCCAGAAAAAAGAGGGAAAGCATGTTAGAGGCAAGATGCTCTATTCCGAAATGAAGGAATATGGCTGTGACCAGACGATAGAACTGTCCGAAATTCATCACATAAGGCGTGACCAGGGCTCCGAAATGAATGGCCAGCTCCGGGTCTTCGCTGCCGCCGGCAATTTCTTCGCTGATGAAAAGAAGAATATTGACGGCAAGCAGACAGTAAGTGATATAGGGAATCCATTTTTTTTGAAGAAAATATTGTATCAGTGAATTTTTCATAACGAACAGTATACCGCGTCTTGCGAAAGGCGCAAAGATAAAAAAGTGGAAATTCGCAGCCAAGTCTGCTATGTTGTGAAAGTGAAACTAATTGAAAAGAAAGGGATGCTGCTGCGCAGCAGGTCATAGAGAATGCAATATAAATTAATCGCGCTGGATCTCGACGGAACATTGACGACATCGCAAAAAAACGTTACCGAACGCAGTCGAAGGGCAATACAGGAGGCAGCAGCACGGGGAGTGCATATCGTGCTTGCATCCGGACGGCCAAGTGTCGGGATCTTCCCTGTGGCGGAAGTATTGGATCTGAAAACGATCGGCGGATATATTCTGGCGTATAACGGCGGAGAAATTTTAGACTGCCGTACAGGTGCACAGCTTATCTCGTGCACGATTCCGGAGGAATACTATTCCGATCTGGCGGCATTGGCACGTGTTTATGATGATGTGACCGTCCTGACATACAATCATGAGGGCGTTATTACAGAGGACGCGCAAAACCCGTATGTCGCTTTGGAGGCAAAGATCAACCGGATTCCGGTAACGGAAGTTCCGGATCTTGCGGCAGCAATCGAAGGTCCGGTCAATAAAATGCTTGCGGTTGGAACACACGAGCATCTTCGGGCAATTCAGAGGCAGTTGAAGGATAAGTACGGGGATAGACTGAATGTTTTCTTTTCCGAAACATATTTTTTGGAAATTGTTCCTCCACGGATCGAGAAAGCGGCATCTCTGGAAAGGCTGCTCTCCTGCCTCGGCATAAAACAGGAAGAACTGATCGCGTGCGGAGACGGGTTAAATGATATTACTATGATTGACTATGCAGGGCTGGGCGTGGCTATGGCCAACGGACAGGATGCTGTTAAATCGCGTGCGGATTATATCACCGATACCAATGACAATGACGGTGTTGCCAAGGTGATTGAGAAATATATTCTCGGAATGGAATCGGTAGAATAAAAAGAAACGGGAAGTCGGATTAACCGGCTTCCCGTTTTTTTACAGTAAATGAAAATGTTCGATTGCATGAAGAATGCCATCGTCTTTTACCGAATCGGTAATGTACGGGTCAAATGCCTCCAATTCCTTGGCATGTTGTGCCATGGCGGTGCAATGACCGCAGGCGGAAAACATGGCAATGTCATTTGTACTGTCACCGAAGGCATAAGCATCATCGCGGGTAAGACCCAGATATTCCAGCATTCTGGCAACCGCGGTATCTTTGCCGTGGCCGGCCGGAACACATTCGTAGAAGCCATGACCGCGGTCGATGATGATGAATTCGTTCTCAAATTCTTTGCGGAAACCGGAAAGATCAGAAGAAACGCCGGCCTGAATGCAGAATTTGGCGAGGGTATAATCGGAGTCGTATGGTTCCGGAGCAATAAGGCCTTCCGCCAGAACGTAGGATCTGGCCTTTTCATACCGCTCCTTAAGAAGACTGTCACCGGCCAGTAAGGAAGCGCTTGGAGCGCAGTGCCATCCGGAATACCCCTCGAGAATGACTACAAGGTTGTAACGGTCGGCTGCTGCCTTGATGCGCTGCTTTACACGGTCTTCGATACAATATTTATAAATGGTTTGTCCGTTATAGATTAATTCGGTGCCACAACCACAAAGCCATCCATCGACCGATATCATACGAGTGATCTTCTGTAACATACTGAAGGTGCGTCCGGAGTTGATGAAGACCTTATGGCCTTGCGCCTGTGCCAGTTGTACTGCGCGTTTTGCGGATTCCGGAATCCGGTGGGTTTCTTCATCCAGAAGGGTGCCGTCGACATCAAAAAACAATGCTTTCATAGAAATCCTTTGCAAGTGTAGGGAATGAGCGAGATAAGGGATCTCTGCATGCATACCGGGAATACGGGGAACAGAGTATAAAAGAACAGGCGGCTCGAATATACGAGTCGCCTGAAATTTATGAATATGGGACAGACGATAATTACTCGTCTTTGTTTGAAAGCTGAAGTCCCATGGCATCAAGCTTTGCAAGAATCTCATCAAGAGACTTGCGACCCATGTTACGAACCTTCATGAGATCCTCCATGGACTTTTCACAAAGCTCACCTACGGTATTGATGCCGGCACGCTTCAGACAGTTATAGGAACGAACGCTAAGTTCAAGCTCATCGATAGACATGTTCTTAATGTCATTTCCAAGAGCGGAATCACCGGTAGAAGGCTCTACCTTATCTTCTGACTTAGCTTCCATATCTACAAAGAGCTGCATGTGGCTATCCATGATTCTGGCTGCAAGAGATACCGCATCATCCGGAGCCAGAGTGCCGTCTGAAAATACATCAAGAATAAGCTTTTCGCCACCCTGTACAGTGCCGTTCATCACAGGCTCTGTAATAAGGTTGACCTTAACAATCGGGCTGTAGATGGAATCTACTGCAATCACACCGATAGGAAGATCGGAACGATCACGTGTATTGGCGCCATCGTAGCCCCTGCCCTTTGTGATCTTGATTTCCATATAAAGACGGGTATCCTTGCCGGAAAGAGTTGCAATCGGCTGTTCCGGGTTAACGATCTCGATTTCAGATGTTACCTTGATATCGGAACCACGTACAACGCCCTCTCCTGCATAATCGATGTAGGCCATGATTGGCTCATCGCTGGATGAGGTGTTCTTGATTGCAAGTTTCTTTAAGTTAAGGATGATTTCTGCAACATCTTCCTTGACGCCTGCGATGGAAGAAAACTCGTGATAAACGCCATCGATCTTAATTTCGGAAACCGCTGCCCCAGGCATGGATGACAGAAGAATACGGCGAAGTGAATTTCCCAGGACTGTGCCCTCTCCCTTTTCAAGTGGGGAGCAGACAAAACGTCCATACTTCTTGTCTTCTGAAATCTCAACAACTTCAAGCTCCGGTTTTACTAAATTTGCCATGTACCTACCTCTATGTTCTTTGATTTAAACGTTTCCAGTTTCCTTGAAACAGCAGTAAATACTGCATAATGTTCCGATATAACGCGAAACTACATAATAATCCATTTAGTTATAAATTACAAGCTATTCTATTATATACTTTTTTCTAAAATTGAAAAGCCCTTTAGAAAAGAAAATTTGAAAGTTTTTTTATCGCGTTTTTGGCTTAAATTCAAGACTTTTTGAGAAGACATCAGAAAAAGAGGCAAAAAAATCAAAATTAATGTTTGACAAATGAGCATAATGAGAGTATAGTCTCTACTTGTCCGCGGGAGTGCTGAAATTGGCAGACAGGCAAGACTAAGGATCTTGTGTCCGATAGGACGTGTGGGTTCAAGTCCCATCTCCCGCATG
>ONLM01000022.1 GCA_900318695.1 uncultured Eubacteriales bacterium
ACAGAACAACTCGGGGTGTGGCTCAGTTTGGCTAGAGCACCTGGTTTGGGACCAGGGGGTCGCAGGTTCGAATCCTGTCACCCCGACGTTCGTGAGAGATTGGAAGATTCGTAAAACGATCTTCTGATCTCTTTTTTGTTTTTCTGATCATTACAAATATTTCATAATATTCCGTCTGCATGGTCTACATTATCAGAACATGTCCGGAATCCTTTTCACAGAGAGGAGTCTTTTCATGAAAACCGCTATTATTACCGGCGCTTCCCGCGGTGTCGGAAAAGCCGCCGCTAAGATATTTGCGCAATCCGGTTATCGGCTGATCATCAATTGCCGTTCGAATTTTGATTTACTCGAGACCACGGCCGCAGAGCTCCGCGCTTCCGCCAAACAGGAAATCCTCACCGTCCATGGACCAATCACAGAAGATGTGCTGCAAAATCACCTTGGCATTTCTCTTGATACATCCGGCACACCCGAAGACGAATTGATTCTGATCAATAATGGCAGTATTTCCACCTTCAATCTGGTTCAGGATGTTTCCGATGAAGAGTACAGCCGCATGATTGAATCCAACATTTCCACCATGTTTCGTACAACACGGGCAATCATTCCCTACATGCTGAAAACCGGAAAGGGACGTATCATAAATATCTCATCCGTTTGGGGCGTTGTGGGCGCTTCGATGGAATCCGTTTATTCATTAACCAAAGGTGCTGTGAACAGCTTTACCATGGCATTGGGCAAGGAACTTGCGCCAAATCATATCCCGGTCAACGCCGTCGCTTTGGGCTGTGTCGACACAGACATGAATGGCTGGATGACCGAAGATGATCGTGCGGAAATCGAAGAGGAGATTCCATACGGCCGTATGGCAACACCTGCGGAAGTCGCTGATTTTCTGCTGCTTCTTTCGAAAGCGCCGGCTTACCTTACTGCGCAGGTTATTCCGTTCAACGGCGGATGGTCTTAAGTTCCGTCACAATATTGTAATAAATGTTATAAAGAATCGTTGCCGATCATGTGCTATTCTTAAAGTATCCATTTTAGATTTACATTTTTGAATTCATATTTAATGAATACAATACTTAGGAGCACACATGAAGAGGCACATTGGATTCATTCTGATTTTGGGGGCGCTGACCGCGGCCTTACATATAACCGCTTTCGCCGATGAAGTACTCATTGGCATTGGCGACGGACCTGTGGAGGAGGCTTTGGCATCTTCCGATGCGGAACTGCGCGCCATGCAAGACGGTTCACAGTTGCCGACCTACATTGTCAGTGAAGATCCCGTACAGGAACAAAAATCTTCAGCAATAGAAATCGCCGATAATGTTTCCGACTTCGCCAGCTTCAAAAAAATTGTGCAGAGCAATTCCTCCGCATCCTCAAACAGTACCCCGGTTGCACAGAGTTCTTCCATTGTAAGTAATGTCATCAATGCCACGGCAGCCAATCCTTTCTTAAGCGCCGCACAAGGCATTTTAAAGGCCGGACCGGGAAGCAACACGTCCTACAACGTCCCTGCAATTGCCACCACTGCACTTCGAAGCCAGCTGATAAAATATGCGGCACAGTTTCTGGGCAATCCATACACTTATGGCGGAACTTCTCTCACAAACGGCGCCGACTGCTCCGGATATGTACAGGAAGTTTTCCGAAACTTTGGCATTAAGACCGGACGCACTTCACGGGATCA
Source organism: uncultured Eubacteriales bacterium (assembly GCA_900318695.1). Taxonomy (GTDB): domain Bacteria; phylum Bacillota; class Clostridia; order Lachnospirales; family Lachnospiraceae; genus Oribacterium. The sequence goes on from ONLM01000022.1 coordinate 1,700, forward strand.
GTATGAAAACTGCATGAAGATTCAGGAGTCCGAACTGCAGCCCGGCGACCTCGTATTCTATGCTTCCGGTAGCTACGTGAATCACGTGGCCATTTATGCCGGTGAAGGAATCATCCTTCATGCAGCAAATGCAAGTGCCGGTATATGCACCGGTCATTACGATTACCGTACCCCTTACGGATACGGCCGCTTCCTTTTAAACTAGTATTTTCCTATGCAACGATTAAAAGCATGAGAATAAAAGAAGACGACGGGAATTCCCGTCGTCTTTTCGTTATGAAAATCAAATTTACTGTTATACTTCCGGTTCGATCAGTCCGTAGGTATTTCCTTTTCTCTTATATACAACACCTACACGGCCTGTATCGCCATTCTGGAAAACGAAAAAGTTGTGTCCGGAAAGTTCCATCTGTAAGCAAGCTTCTTCCGGCGTCATTGGCTTCAAGTCAAACCGTTTTGTACGTTCAATCCGGATTTCATCCTCTTCATAGTCTTCTTCCATATCATTAACAAATGCCTCGGAGAAGGACATCGCAGCCTGATGACGATCCAGCATTTTTGTACGATATTTGCGGATCTGACGCTCGATAATATCCACAACCAGATCGAGTGCCTCATATTTATCCGGTGCTGCATACTCTGCGCGAATGACTCCATCACGAACAGGAATTGTTACCTCAACTTTATAAAGATCCTTCTGGGTCGAGAGAGTGACATTACAGGTGGTATCGTCCTTAAAGAACTTGGAAAGCTTACCGAGTTTCTTGTCGATCATGTCCTTCATGCCATCTGTTACATTAACGTTTCTTCCGGTAATATTAAACTTCATACCTTCACGCTCCCTTAATAGTATTTCCCTTACGGGATAACTGTATTATACCACGGCAAAAAGAATTTTTCAGTCAAATTTACCTATTTAAAAATTTATTCACATTTGTTTTTATGGCATATTCCATCAAATAGCGCCGGATTCCGATCCGGATTTTGATTTGTGAATAAACTGTAAACAATCCTTCGTCTTCTTGAAACACGTCTCATTAAGTGGTAAAATCGCAACGTTATAGCTATAAGTATGTCGGTTCGACAATATTACGCATAACATTTTAGAACGGAATGTAAAAGGAGTATGTAATTCATGAATATATTTGAAAAGGTATTTGGCACGCACTCCGATCGTGAATTAAAGATGATCAGACCAATTGTAGACAAGGTCCTCTCTTACCACGACACTATGGCGGCCATGTCTGATGACGAGTTAAAGGCACAGACACCTAAATTCAAGGAGCGTCTTGCAAACGGAGAAACATTGGATGACATTCTCCCAGAGGCATTTGCTACTGTAAGAGAAGCTGCCAAGCGTGTAAACGGAATGGAACATTATCCGGTACAGTTAATCGGTGGTGTGGTTCTTCATCAGGGCCGTATCGCAGAAATGAGAACCGGTGAAGGTAAAACTCTCGTTTCCACCTGTCCTGCCTACTTAAATGCACTCGCCGGAAAAGGCGTACATATTGTAACCGTTAACGATTATTTGGCTAAGCGTGACGCAGAGTGGATGGGGAAAATCCACGAATTCCTTGGTCTCAAGGTCGGTGTCGTTTTAAATACCATGACCCCGGAAGAACGTAAAGCCGCTTACCAGTGCGATATTACTTACGTTACAAACAATGAGCTCGGTTTTGATTATCTCCGTGATAACATGGCCGTATACAAAAATCAGCAGGTACTTCGCGGATTAAACTATTGCATTATCGATGAGGTCGATTCTGTTCTGATCGATGAAGCCAGAACTCCGCTTATTATTTCCGGACAGTCCGGCAAGTCCACAAAGCTTTACGAAGTCTGCGATGTTTTAGCCCGTCAGCTCCAGAGAGGCGAAGAGTCCGCAGAGTTTTCCAAGCTTGATGCCATTATGGGCGAAGAGATCGAAGAAACCGGTGATTTCATTGTTAATGAAAAGGAAAAGACCGTAAACCTCACGCAGGATGGCGTTCATAAGGTAGAGCAGTTCTTCCATATCAAGAATCTCGCCGATCCGGAGAACCTCGAGATTCAGCATTGTGTCATCCTTGCTCTTCGTGCAAACAATCTGATGCACCGTGACAAGGACTATGTTGTAAAGGATGACGAAATCCTTATTGTAGATGAGTTCACCGGACGTATTATGCCTGGTCGACGTTACAGCGATGGTCTTCATCAGGCCATCGAGGCAAAGGAGCATGTAAATGTAAAGCGTGAGTCCAAGACTCTTGCAACCATCACCTTCCAGAACTTCTTTAATAAGTTCACCAAGAAGGCCGGCATGACCGGTACAGCCCAGACCGAAGAAAAGGAATTCCGTAACATCTATTCCATGGACGTTATCGTAATTCCGACCAACCGTCCAATTCAGCGTATCGATCTTGATGATGCTGTATACAAAACAAAGAAAGAAAAATTTGAAGCCGTTATTGACGAAGCCTGCCGTATCCATGAGACCGGCGCTCCGGTACTGATTGGTACTATTAACATTGATACTTCCGAGCTTCTGAGCGGCATGCTGAAGCGTCGTGGTGTTAAGCACAATGTTTTGAATGCAAAATTCCATGAGCAGGAAGCTGCGATTGTTGCAAATGCAGGTCAGCACGGTGCCGTAACCATTGCCACAAACATGGCCGGCCGTGGTACCGATATCAAGCTCGATGACGAAGCACTGGCTGCAGGCGGCCTTCATATCATCGGCACAGAACGTCACGAATCAAGACGTATCGATAATCAGCTCCGCGGACGTTCCGGCCGTCAGGGTGATAAGGGACAGTCTCAGTTCTTCATTTCGCTGGAAGATGATTTAATGCGTCTCTTTGGTTCCGACCGACTTATGAACATGTTCGAAGCACTCCGTATTCCGGAAGGTGAGCAGATTCATCATAAAATGCTTTCCAACGCCATCGAAAAGGCACAGGAAAAGATCGAGCTGAACAACTATGGCATTCGTGAAAACCTCTTGAAGTACGATGAAGTAAACAACGAACAGCGTGATGTAATTTACGAGGAGCGTCAGAAGGTTCTGGAGGGCGACAATATGCGTCCTTTAATCATCAAGTTCATCACAGAAATCGTAGAAAATGCGGTTGATGCCAATATCCTTGATGACACAACCGCCAAAGATTGGGATTTGTCCGGTCTTAACGATACTCTGATGAGTATCATTCCTCTTCCAAAGCTTCAGCTTTCCGAAGAGCAGTTTAATACGATGCATAAGAATGAATTCAAGCAGCTTCTTAAGGAAGAGGCCATCAAGCTTTATGAGCAGAAAGAAGCCGAATTCCCTGAGCCGGAGCAGCTTCGTGAAATTGAGCGTGTAATTCTTCTTCGTGTCATCGATCAGAAGTGGATGAATCATATCGATGATATGGATCTTCTTCGTGACGGTATTGGCCTTCAGGCATATGGCCAGAAGGATCCGCTGGTAGAGTACAAGATTACCGGTTATGAGATGTTTGATGAAATGACACGTTCTATCCGCGAGGAGACCATCCGTGTTCTTTATCACATCAAGATTGAACAGAAAGTAGAACGTGAGCAAGTTGCACAGCCAATCAGCACAAACCGTGATGATTCCACTGTACAGACGCCGAAAACCCGTTCTTTCCGCAAGGTTTACCCAAATGATCCATGTCCTTGCGGATCAGGCAAAAAATATAAGCAGTGCCATGGCCGCACAGAATATTTAAATTCCATCAACGAAAAAATTGTTGAACGGAAAGCAGACAAGGCCAACGAAGAAATGATGGAGCGTGCCGGAAAGGACTAATACTTCCGGCATGGTCTCAAATGAAAACAGGAAGTAGAGAGAACGAATGATTGTCGAATTAGATCAGTATAAGTATGAACTCGGAACCAAAGAGCAGGCGCTTAAGGATCTGGGTGCTTCACTCGATTTGGAAAATAAAAAGAAAAGAATCGTAGAGCTGGACAGAATGATGGAAGAGCCGGATTTCTGGGCAGATCCGGATAAGGCGAACCAGTATTCCACCGAGGATCGTCGTCTCAAAGCGGATGTTGAAAACTACGAAGCTCTGGTACAGGCTTATGAAGATATCGGTGCTTTGATTGAAATGGCACAGGAAGAAGAAGATCAGGACAGTGTTCAGGAAGTGCGTGAAATGCTGGATGATTTCAACGAAAAGCTGGATACTATGTCCGCAAAGCTTCTTCTGTCCGGAGAATATGATTCTATGAACGCTATTCTCCGTCTGAATGCCGGTGCTGGCGGTACCGAGTCTAACGACTGGGCCGGTATGTTGTATCGTATGTATACCCGCTGGGCAGAACGTCACGGCTTCACAATTCAGATTCTGGACTACCTTGAGGGCGATGAGGCCGGTATTAAATCGGTTACCATTCAGATCAATGGCGAATATGCTTATGGATATCTGCGTTCCGAAGCCGGTATTCACCGTCTTGTACGTATTTCTCCATTCAATGCGCAAGGCAAGCGTCAGACATCCTTTGTATCCTGCGATGTAATGCCGGATATTGAAACCGAAATCGATATCGAAGTCCGTCCGGAGGATATCAAGATGGAAGTATTCCGTTCTTCCGGTGCCGGCGGACAGCACATCAATAAAACATCATCCGCTGTACGTTTGATTCACCTTCCTACCGGTATCACTGTAGCCTGTCAGGAAGAGCGTTCTCAGGTACAAAACCGTGCCAAGGCTATGCAGATGCTGAAAGCGAGACTTTATTTGAAGGAGAAAGCAGAGCAGGAAGCCATGCTTGCCGGTATTCGTGGTGAAGTCAAGGATAACGGCTGGGGTTCCCAGATTCGTTCTTATGTTCTTCAGCCATACCGCATGGTCAAAGATCTCCGTTCCGGAGAAGAAACCGGCAATACGGATTCTGTATTGGATGGCGATATCGACCGCTTTATTACCGCATACTTAAAATGGATACAGCTCGGCTGCCCGGATCGTAAAGTTGCCGGCGGAGACTAAGGAATAGAGATTTCGTTCTCTATTCCGGGATTTTGATCCAGAATGGGAGGAATGCAATGCCAGGAGAATCGGATTATTTTGTAGTCCGCACCAAAGCCCTTCCGGAAGTTCTAAAAAAAGTCGTTGAAGTAAAGCGGCTTTTGGAATCCGAAAAGGGCATCTCTGTTGCCGAGGCAACAGAACGTGCCGGCATATCCAGAAGTTCATTCTATAAGTACAAAGAAGATATATTTCCGTTTTATGACAACTCGAAAGGAAAAACGGTCACTCTCGTTATTCAAATGATTGATGAGCTTGGTTTTCTTTCAAAGATTTGTTCTAAAATCTCGGAATACAAAGCTAATATACTGACAATTCATCAATCGATTCCTGTTAACGGCATTGCGACTTTAACAATCTCTATTGATGTTCTGGCAGGTACTGCCGATATTTCATCGATGATCAAGGAAATCGAATCCATGAATAACATTCAGTATGTTAAAATCCTCGCACAGGAAAGCACACCGGGCTGAGTCTGCGTCCATCGCTATGCGGTGGAGCGCCGGCGGGTCCGGTTATTTTTTCATGCACCGGCGATTTCATTTGTTCCCGGTTATCATATCTCACGAAAGGAGGGGGAATACACCATTATGACTTTTGAAAGCAATACGCAGGAAGAGACTTTCCTCTTCGGAAAGAAATTAGGAGAGCAGGCAAAACCCGGTGAGATTATTTGCCTTGACGGAGATCTTGGCGTAGGCAAAACCGTATTCACACAAGGATTTGCAGCAGGACTCGGCATTGATGATTATGTCAATTCACCAACCTTTACCATTGTAAAAGAATATTATGGCCGTATGCCGCTCTATCATTTTGATGTCTATCGCATCGGAGACCCTTCCGAAATGGAGGAGATCGGATACGAAGATTACTTTTACGGAAACGGCGTAACAATTATTGAATGGCCGGAACTGATAGAAGAGCTCATCCCAGAAAACGCACATTGGATTCACATTCAGAAGGATCTTGATAAAGGATTTGATTATAGGAGGATCGACTATTGATACTCGGAATTGATTCATCTGGAAAAACAGCATCCGTCGCCTTAATTGATCAAGGCGTTGTACTTGCAGAATACCAGACCAATATCGGCTTGACACATTCTCAGACACTTCTCCCTATGGTGGCTGAGATTTTTTCGCGCACCGGTCATACGGCAGACGAACTTGAAGCAATTGCCGTAAGCAGCGGTCCAGGCTCCTTTACCGGACTCCGCATAGGCGCTGCTACAGCAAAGGGACTCGCACTTCCTTATAATATTCCCTTGATCGAAGTCAGTACGCTGGCCGGTCTTGCAGCAAATACTACCGATCTTTTCAACGATGTTTCAAATTGCTCTGCCGCCGAAACAACGGTCTATGTACATCCCATCATGGATGCACGCCGTCAGCAGGTATATACCGCGGCCTATCACAACAACCGGCTGATTGGCGAGGAAGAAGCCATCGGCATTGATGAACTGATCCGCCGTTTAAATCAGGAAGACAGTAACATCCACCATCTGTTCTTAGGTGATGCCGTTCCTGTATACAAAGATTATCTGGTGAAGAACTTAACGGTTCCGTTCCGCTTTGCCGGCCCACAGAATATGCTTCAAAGGGCTTCCAGCATAGCTCTTTTGGGCGAAAAGGAACTTGCTCTCGGCAATACTGTTTCCAGCGCCGATTTCCGTCTGAGCTACATCCGAAAGCCACAAGCCGAACGGGAAAAAGAAGCAGCCGGTCTCCGGGAATTCGATATCACTCACGATGCACCGGAACTTCTGAAAAAACACAATACAGAAGACCGACTTCAGGCGCAGAATTATGCCATAGGCGACCATAATGATAACGGATATGAAGACAATACCGTTCCGGAGAATCTCTAATGGCCGGCGCTTTAAACCGGATGACACCGGAAGATCTGACCGACGTTCTCACCATGGAACAGGAAGCCTTTGGAAAAATGGCGTGGCATGAAAATGATTTTTTTTCCGCCATCACATCCGATTATGATTATCCACTTGTAATCCGTTCCGGAGGACATGCGGTAGCTTATTGCGTGCTTCGAATTTTAGGCCCGGAAGCCGAAATTGAAAATATCTGTGTACATCCGTCTTTCCGGAAAAACGGTTTGGGTGACCTTATGATGGATGAAATGATCCGGCTGTCTCTCGAACAAAAAGCTTCTCAGATTTTTCTGGAAGTTCGCACGAAAAATATGCCTGCACGAAGCCTCTACGAAAAAAAAGGCTTTCGTGAAAGCTATGTACGAAAAAACTATTATATTGATCCTTCCGATGATGCTTTAATTATGACCCGCATCTGCAGTGACGGATCTATATAATTTTCGATTATATTATCCCGATTATTCACAGCTTTGGAAAATGCACCAAGACTGTGTTCCAGTGTTTGCACTGTTCTGATTTAGAAATGAGGTTTTGATGTTAGATGTCTGTCTCCTCGGAACCGGCGGTATGTTGCCGCTTCCGAAACGTTGGCTCACCAGCCTGATGCTCCGCTGCAAAGGCAGCAATATGTTAATCGACTGCGGTGAGGGAACTCAAATCGCAATGAAAGAGAAAGCTTGGTCTCCAAAGCCGATTGATTTAATCTGCTTTACCCACTACCATGCCGATCACATTTCCGGTCTTCCGGGAATGCTTCTTTCTATGGGCAATTCCGACCGTACCGAGCCTCTTCATATGGTAGGTCCCAAAGGGCTTCGTAATGTTGTCGACAGTCTCCGGGTTATCGCGCCGGAACTCCCATTCCAGATCATCTACCACGAACTCACCGAAGCGGAGCAGACTTTGTCTTTCGGACCTTTCATAATCGATGCCTTTAAAGTAAACCACAAAATAACATGCTATGGTTACCGCATTCGCATTCCACGCCTTGGCAAATTCGATGTTGCACGTGCCAAGGAACAAAACATTCCTATACGATTCTGGAACCGTCTTCAGCATGGCGAAAATGTCACCGATGAAGAAAATAACATTCTCTATACACCGGACCAGGTTATGGGCAGTGCGCGGCGTGGTCTTTCTGTCACCTATTGCACGGATACACGCCCAACCCCCAAAATTCAGGAAATGGCTACCGATGTGGATCTTTTTATCTGCGAAGGGATGTATGGCGAGCGGGAAAAAATAGACAATGCGAAAAAGTATCGCCATATGATGATGCACGAGGCAGCCGAAATAGGTGCTGCCGCAAAGCCGAAGGAAATGTGGTTCACCCATTATTCCCCATCGGAAATAAAACCGGAAATCTATAAGGACGAAATTCAAGCAATCTGGCCTGTTAAATTTGCCCGTGACGGCTGGTCACTCGATCTGGCCTTTGATGATGACGAAGAAAAGGAGTAAAACGTGTCCGATATCACAATATTAGGAATCGAATCCAGCTGCGATGAAACTGCCGCAGCCGTCGTTCGTAATGGACGGGAGGTTCTGTCCAATATTATTTCTTCACAAATTGCAATCCATACAGAATATGGTGGAGTCGTACCCGAAATCGCTTCACGAAAGCATCTCGAAAAAATCGACGATGTCATAAGTCTTGCTTTAAAAGAAGCGCATTGCAATTTTGATGACATTGATGCCATCGCCGTAACCTATGGTCCGGGACTGGTCGGCGCACTTTTGGTCGGTGTCGCCGAGGCAAAAGCACTTGCCTATTCTTTACATAAACCACTCATCGGGGTGCATCATATTGAGGGGCATGTCAGCGCAAATTACATCGAAAATAAAGACTTGGAGCCACCATTTGCCTGCCTTATTGTCTCCGGCGGACACACCCATCTTGTCGTAGTAAAAGATTATGGCGAATTTGAAATCATCGGCCGTTCCAGAGATGATGCTGCCGGTGAGGCATTCGATAAGGTCGCACGTGCTGTAGGTCTCGGATATCCGGGGGGACCAAAGGTCGACAAAGCTTCCAAAAGCGGTAATCCGCATGCGATCGAATTTCCACGCGGCGTGGTTGCCGACAATCCATATGACTTCTCTTTTTCCGGCATCAAATCAGCCGTATTGAACTACATTAACAAAGCCAAAATGACGGGAACCGAGATCAATATTCCGGACCTCTGTGCTTCTTTTCAGGAATCTGTTACAGAATCTTTGGTTTCTCGTGCAGTTCAGCTTTGTAAGGAACGTGGATATAAAAAACTTGCCATTGCCGGAGGCGTAGCTTCCAATTCGCATATCCGTGCCCGTATGGAAGAGGAATGCTGTAAATCAAATATACGTTTCTACCGTCCAAGTCCGGTCCTTTGTACCGACAATGCCGCCATGATCGGCTGTGCGGGATACTATGAATATTTAAAAGGCGTACGTTCCGACCTCGATCTGAACGCATGTCCAAATCTGAAGCTCGGCGAAAGATAATATAAAACAAGGAGTCGTATTATGTATAATCAGCATCCTGTATATGCCATCGTTCTGGCAGCAGGCACAGGAAGTCGTATGCACGCTGACACAAAAAAACAGTTTATGGAAGTCCACGGACTTCCTTTATTTTTGTACAGCTACAAGACCTTTCAGTCCAACTCTTATATAGATGGCATAATCGTTGTGACGGGAGAAGAAGATATTCCGGCAGTAAACAACATGCTTCTCCAGGCAAAGGCAGAAAAACTGTGCTGTGTTACAGCCGGTGGGAAAGAACGTTATCACTCTGTCTACCAGGGACTCTATGCAATCGAACGCTTACTGACAGTAAATCTTTTATCCCATAAGGAAACTAGCGAAGACCCGATTGTATTAATCCACGATGGAGCACGACCTTTCATCACAAATGAAATGATCGAAAATTCTGTCCATAATGTCATGCTGTATAACGCAGTAACTGTGGCAATGCCTGTCAAGGACACAATCAAACGGGTAGATGACCATGACATTGTTTCAGAAACCCTGGAACGGAGCAGTCTGTACATGATTCAGACTCCACAAAGCTTCTTTTTTAAACTGATTTTTAAAGCCTACAGTAAACTGATTGCAAAGGACCGTGCAGGTACACTGGAGAAAACGATAACTGACGATGCTCAGGTACTCGAAACCTTCACAGATCAGAAAGTCAGAATCATTCCGGGCAGTTACAATAATTTCAAAATAACGACTCCGGAAGATCTGCCGTTGGCAGAGTATTTTCTTTCCCGGCATAGTGTCTGAAACAATACGCACATCAAGATATTGTAGTTCCACATTTAATCCCAAAAAATGCTTCCCGAAATTTAAAAAAGAGCATTGACAAGTTTCATTTGTTTGGGTATTATAATCAACGTCGCTCGTTAGAGACGACATCAATTTTATATTGAGTGCAGAGGTATCGAAGTGGTCATAACGAGGCGGTCTTGAAAACCGTTTGTCCGCAAGGGCACGTGGGTTCGAACCCCACCCTC
>ONLM01000147.1 GCA_900318695.1 uncultured Eubacteriales bacterium
GAATAAAGAAAAAGGTGAATGGAATGAATAAATTAACTATCGGTGTCGTTGGCGGTGGCGGACGCGAGCATGCCATCATTAAAGCTTTAAAAAAGAACAGCTCCATTGAAACCATTTATGCCCTTCCGGGAAATGGCGGAATTGCCCGTGATGCGATCTGTGTTCCTGAAATCAAGGCAACGGATGTCGACGCTATCGTTACATTTTCTGTCGATCATAAACTTGATTATGTTGTTGTCGCTCCGGATGATCCTCTGGTACTCGGTACGGTAGATGCCCTGGAAGCCGTCGGCATTCCGGCCTTTGGTCCAAATGCCAAAGCGGCTGTCCTGGAGGGCTCCAAGGTCTTTTCCAAAAATCTCATGAAGAAATATCATATTCCGACCGCTGAATATGAAGTCTTCACCAATGCAGAAGAAGCGGAAGAGTACGTAAAAACCTGCAAGATCCCTACGGTCATCAAAGCCGACGGACTGGCCCTCGGAAAGGGCGTCATCATTGCCATGACACGAGAGGAGGCACTGGCCGGAATCAAAACCATTATGGAAGAAAAGAAGTTCGGCCATTCCGGTGACCAGATCGTCATCGAGGAATTTCTGGAGGGCCCGGAGGTATCCGTTCTGTCCTTTACCGACGGTAACATTGTAATACCTATGGTTTCTTCTATGGATCATAAACGTGCCAATGACAATGACGAAGGTCTCAACACCGGCGGCATGGGCACCATTGCTCCAAATCCGTATTATACAGAAGAGATTGCGGAAATCTGTATGAAAACCATTTTCCAGCCGACCATTGAGGCTATGAAAGAGGAGGGCCGACCATTCAAAGGCTGTCTCTACTTTGGCTTAATGATTACAAAGGACGGTCCAAAGGTAATTGAATATAATTGCCGCTTTGGTGATCCGGAGGCTCAGGTCGTTCTGCCGCTTTTGGATTCCGATCTTCTTACCATCATGCAGGCCACCACAAACGGCAGCTTAAAGGATGTGGACGTACATTGGAAAAATGCCTGTGCCTGCTGCGTCATCGAAGCATCCGGAGGCTATCCGCAGAGCTACAAGTCCGGTTATGAGATCACCGGAGTCTCTTCCGCACCACATGTTTATGTCGCAGGTGCCGAGCTGAAAGACGGAAAGCTTTATACAAAGGGCGGCCGGGTACTTGGCGTCGTCGAAACCGCTCCAACCTTAAAGGAAGCCATCGATCATGCTTATCAAAGCGCTGCAAAGATTCATTTTCAGGATATGCACATGCGCCATGACATAGGTCAGCGTGCTCTGAAGGCACTTCAGTAATCCCGATTTAAAACCGCTAAGGAGAAACGAACCATGGTATATAGAGTTTATGTTGAAAAAAAAGAAGGTCTCCGTCATGAAGCAGAGTCCCTCCGTCACGATATCCGCCACATCCTTCTGATCAAAAACTTAAAGGATGTTCGTTTACTGAACCGTTATGATGTGGAAGGTTGTGAAGAATCTGTATTTCAGGACGCGGTAGGAAAGGTTCTCAGTGAACCGCAGCTCGATACCGTATCCTTTGAGACACCATCGGATCCTGCCGCTACCGTTTTTGCTGTGGAATATCTTCCGGGCCAGTATGATCAGCGTGCGGATTCCGCCGCTCAGTGTATCCAGATTCTGGCTCAGGTAGACCGTCCGATCGTTCGCTCTGCCAAAGTCTACATGCTCTATGGGGATTTAAGTGAGCAGGAAATTTCCCAGATCAAAAAATATGTTATCAACCCGGTAGAGGCAAGAGAGGCCAGTCTCGCCTGCTTTGAGACCTTAACCGTAAAATATGATATTCCTACCGAAGTAGAAACTCTGACCGGTTTTCTGGAAGCCGACGACGCGGCACTTCAAAAGTTCCTGACCGAGAAGGGACTTGCCATGGATCTTGATGATCTGCGTTTCTGCCGCGATTATTTTCGTACCGAGCACCGGGATCCGACCATTACCGAGATTCGCATGATCGACACCTACTGGTCCGACCATTGCCGCCATACAACCTTCCTCACCACGATTGACGGAGTAAGCTTTGAGGATGAAAACCTCAAGGCCGCATGGCAGAGTTATCTTGACGCCCGCAGTGAGCTGAACCGCACAAAGCCGATGAATCTCATGGATATTGCCACTCTTGCTGCAAAACTGCTGAAAAAAGAAGGCAAACTGACAAAGCTTGATGAATCCGAAGAAATCAACGCCTGCACAGTAAAAATCAAAGTCAACGTTGACGGCGAACAGCAGGACTGGCTGCTCCTTTTCAAAAATGAAACACACAATCATCCGACCGAGATTGAACCTTTCGGTGGTGCTGCCACCTGCATTGGCGGTGCAATCCGTGATCCATTGTCCGGTCGAAGCTATGTTTATCAGGCCATGCGTGTAACCGGTGCTGCCGATCCGACCGTACCGGTGCAGGAGACCATGGTCGGTAAGCTTCCGCAGCGCAAGCTTGTAACCACCGCAGCAGCCGGTTATTCCTCTTACGGAAACCAGATCGGCCTTGCTACCGGACTCGTAGATGAGATCTATCATCCGGGATATGCTGCAAAGCGTATGGAAATCGGTGCCGTCGTAGCCGCAGCACCGGCTGAAAATGTACGAAGAGAAGTTCCGGCTCCCGGCGATGTTGTCATTCTTCTTGGCGGACGTACCGGACGCGACGGCATTGGCGGTGCAACCGGTTCTTCCAAGTCCCACAACGTAGACTCCCTTGAAAAAGATGGCGCCGAAGTTCAGAAGGGTAATGCACCGGAAGAGCGTAAGCTCCAGCGACTGTTCCGTAACGCGGAAGCAAGCCGTCTGATCAAGCGCTGCAATGACTTTGGTGCCGGCGGTGTTTCCGTAGCCATCGGTGAGCTTGCCGACGGACTGGATATCGACCTGAACAAGGTGCCAAAGAAATATGAAGGTCTTGACGGAACCGAGCTCGCCATTTCCGAATCACAGGAACGTATGGCTGTCGTTGTCGCCAAAGAAGATATGACCCGTTTTATGGAAATCGCAGCCGCAGAAAATCTGGAGGCAACCCATGTGGCTACTGTTACCGATACCGAGCGCCTTGTTGCACACTGGAACGGCAAGAATGTCATTGACCTCTCAAGAGAATTCCTGAACAGCAACGGTGCCGAGAAACATATCACGATTTCCACCAAACGCGGAGAGAACATCCGCCGCGTTGTCAATGGCGGTTTCGGCGAAAACTATCATAAGCTTGCTCAGGACCTTAATGTCTGCTCTAAGCGCGGTTTGAGCGAAGAATTCGATTCCACCATCGGTGCAGGAACGGTACTGATGCCGTTTGGCGGAAAATATCAGCGGACACCGATTCAGGCTATGGCCGCAAAAATCTCCGTTGAAAAGGGCCATACGGATGATACTTCTGTCATGGCCTACGGCTACAATCCGTTTATTACAGAAAAGGATCCGTTTAAAGGCGCTTACCTTGCTGTTGTGGAATCTGCCGCAAAGCTCATTGCAAGCGGTGCCGGCTTCTGCGATACCTATCTGACATTCCAGGAATACTTCGGTAAGCCAGGACACTCCGGTGAACGCTGGGGACAGCCGCTCGAAGCACTCCTTGGTGCATTCCGCGCACAGCTCGATCTGGGCATTGCCGCCATTGGCGGAAAGGATTCCATGTCCGGTACCTTTGAAAATCTGGATGTACCGCCAACTCTGGTATCCTTTGCCATCACAACCGAAGATGCAAAGAACATCCTTTCACCGGAATATAAAGCAGCAGGACATCGCGTTCTTTGGCTGAAGCCGGAATATAAAAATGATCTGCCGGATAAGAATTCTCTGCTTGCACTCTTTGATTATGTTCACCATCTTGTCGTAGACCGTAAACTGGCTTCTGTTTACACTCCGACCTACGGAGGAGCCGCAGAGGCAGTGCTTAAGCAGTGCATGGGCAATGGCTTCGGCTTCCAATTTGCCGGCAGTGTTTCCGTTGAGGATCTTTTCTCCTATCAGTACGGTTCCTTCCTTTTGGAGTTAAACGATGCCGGTACAGTAGACACCATCTACCATGCACAGGAGTTAGAAAATGCCCATGTAACCATATGCGATCTGGGCACCACAACCGATGCGGCAGAGCTTCGTTATAATAATGATGTCGTAAGTCTCGCAGATTTAGAGAAGCTCTATGAGGATCGTCTTGAGAAGGTCTTCCACTGTAATATGAATCTTGATACAGACGTAAAGCCTGCATCACCGGAGGAACTTTCTATCCGCGACTACAATGAAGAAGAGTGGATTGCGCCGGCCTTTACCTGTGCAAAACCGAAGGTTTTGATTCCGGTATTCCCTGGAAACAACTGTGAATACGATTCTGCCAAAGCCTGTGCCGATGCCGGTCTTGATCCGGAAATCGTTGTCGTTCGCAATCTGAGCCGCAAAGATATTGAAGATTCCGTAAAGGACATTGCTGCTCGGATCCGTAACTCCCAGATGATTTTCATTCCGGGCGGTTTTTCAGGCGGCGATGAGCCGGACGGTTCTGCAAAATTCATTACTTCCTTCTTCCGTAATGAAGCGGTACGTAAGGAGACCATGGACATGCTGAATCAGCGTGACGGCCTCATGATTGGTATCTGCAACGGATTCCAGGCTCTCATCAAGCTTGGTCTTGTACCATACGGTGAGATCCGTGACACCGATGCACATTGTCCAACTCTTACTTTCAATACCATCAGCCGCCATCAGTCAAAGATTGTACGCGTACGTGTAGCGTCAAATCTTTCACCATGGCTTCAGGACAAACAGCCGGGCGATATCTTTAATGTAGCCATTTCTCATGGCGAGGGTCGCTTCCTTTGTGAGCCGGAACTGTTCCGGAAGCTTGCAGAGGCAGGTCAGATTGCAACCCAGTATGTTGATCTTAACGGAGAGCCAACTATGGATATCCAGTTCAATCCGAACGGTTCTTACTATGCTGTAGAAGGAATCACTTCTCCGGATGGTCGTGTTCTGGGTAAGATGGGGCATGTAGAACGCTGGGGCTCTCAGCTTTACAAAAATGTTCCGGGAAATTACGACATGGGTATATTCCGGAATGCCAAGGAATATTTCAATTAAGGTTTTTCTGACCACGAAACCGTTTTTCAGCAGCCGCAGTATTCTCTGCGGTTGCTTTTTTTGCTATACATTACTGTAATCATCATGCTATAATCATGCCGTCTTTATGTTAAAAAAAGCGAGGTGTTTATGAAGATTGGATTTTCTGAACTCGTCGTCGTGTTTGTTGTCGCGCTTTTTGTCATTGGACCGGATAAGCTTCCGGAATATGCCAGAAAACTCGGTGAAGCATTACGTCAGTTCCGTAAGGCATCAAATGAGATGACCAAGGATCTCCGCGAATCCGTGATTGAACCGCTGGAGGAAGCAGAGAAGCCATTAAAGGAAGCAATGGCACCATTGAATGATATCGCTTCCGATGTGGAAAAGAATGTTAAAGATATGCAGAACTCCGTGAAAAATATTGGTCAGGAAAGCACCAAGAAGCCGGAGCCTGTAAAGAACGAAGAGCTCGTTTCTGCAGCCCCTTCTCCGGTACAAACGGAAGAAATCGCAGAAAAAAATGCAGAGACAGAGCATACAGACACTTCTTCCACAGATACTGTAGGTAATTTCCGCGTTTAATCGCAAATAAAGGAGCTATTTAATTATGAGAATCGGTACACAGGAACTTCTTATTGTATTATTAATCGTTGTTGTCGTTTTTGGCCCTACTCAGATTCCAAAGCTGACCAAAATGTTTGGAAAGTCGGTAAAAAACTTCCGCGAAGGCATGAACAGCAGTGATGACGACGATACCAAAAAGGATGATGTAAAGGATGAAAAGAAAGACTGATTCCCGTCCGGATAAAACACCGGAACAGGATGGCGCAAATATGCCTTTATCCGGTCATCTGCGGGAATTGCGAAACCGCATTCTGGTCGTCGTGATTGTCTTGATTGCCGCCATGCTGGTCGGGTTGAACTTTGCAAGAGAGATCGTTAATGTTCTTCTGGACCTTGGAAGAGCCAATCAGTACCAGTTTGTGTTTATTGCACCACAGGAAATGGTCATTCAGTATTTTACCATTTCTCTGGTTTTTGCCGGACTGGTCGGACTCCCCGTCATTTTTTATGAACTCTATATGTTCATGAGTCCCGGCCTCAGTCACCTGGAACGAATCTGCACCGTTCTGGCTTTGCTTTTCGGTGTCGTATTCGGCTGTCTGGGCATCTTGTTTGCATACAAGATCTTATTGCCGTTTATGCTGCATTTTATGATTGGTCTCAGTGACGGCACCGGTGTACAGGCATCGATCAGTGTTGCAAGCTATATCTCGTTTCTGATGTCTATTTTCATCATATTCGCCGTAATCTTTGAGTTTCCGGTTGTTTCGGTACTATTAAACCAGATCGGCATTCTGAAGGTTGAATGGATGAAAGCCTTCCGGCGTTATATCATCGTCATGATTTTTTTCGCCGCAGCAATTGTTACACCGCCGGACATTGTGTCGCAGGTCATGGTCGCAATACCAATGCTGTTTTTATATGAATTCAGCATCATCCTTTGTTCTGTTCTGAACAAATTCCGCAGGAAAAAACAAACGGAAACAGAAGAGCAGCAGGGAAACTGATTCTATTTCCGGCATCATAATTAAGCCCCGGAGTTCCTCTCGGAATTCCGGGGTATTTCTATGCCTTGATTGTATGTCTTGACAAATACTTCAAATTATTTATAATTTACTATGTAGTTATCAATACTACATGTTGAGGTTTTGATTAATCTCTTTTGAGATTCCGTACAGAATCGAGGTTCCTATGATACAAAATGAAAACAGCTTTCTGTTAAAAGTCAAAGATCCGGGCAGTTTTCTGACCCACTACATTGCAATGATTCTCTCTATGCTGGCAGCCATTCCGCTGTTCTGCCGTGTGGCCGCCCATCCATCCCTTGAAAAATTTGTGGCATTTGGAATATTTGCGCTCTCCATCGTCCTTCTATATGCGGCCAGCGCAAGCTATCATTTTTTTGATCTCTCGCCAAACATAAACCGGCTTCTGAAAAAGATCGATCATATGATGATCTACTGTCTGATTGCCGGTTCCTACACACCGATCTGTGCGATTGCTCTGGGTAACCGTACAGGCTGGCAGATGTTGTCTCTCGTCTGGGGACTTAGTATCATCGGTATGATCATTAATGTTTTCTTCATATACACACCGCGCTGGCTGAATTCCGGCATTTATATCGCACTCGGATGGGTATGTATCTTCGCCATCGTAAAAATTCACGAAGTGCTAACCGGAACCGAGTTCGGCCTCCTGCTTGCAGGCGGCATCATCTATACCATAGGCGGCATCATTTATGCACTAAAGCTGCCGATTTTCCGCCGTATGCCAAAATACTTTGGCAACCATGAAGTTTTTCATTGCTTTGTGATTGCAGGTTCCATCTGCCACTACGGTGTTATGATGCTCCTTGCATAACCCTATATAATATTTTCTCCCCTGCTTCCTTATGGAAACGCAGGGGATTTTTTGTACCGCATTAAATACACTTCAATTTTCTGCCTAATCTGTAAAACGCTAAACATTCGTGTTATGATAACCGTGCCATACGTTAAACTGTTAACATTCTTAGTTATCGCTTATTGTTTGTCATAATCAAGAGTTATCGTCAAACAGTAATACGATCCGTAAGAACTGTCGATAGTTTAATTGTGTCTGTGAGGTAGTGCAACCTGCCTCGCAAGGTATCTAATTTACAATTGAATGACATGAGGGGAGTCGCAAATGAAGAAATCTAATATTTTTCTTACACTTGCTATCGCATCCAGCTGCATGATGGCTGTTGGATGTGGATCAAAGGCTGCTGCAACTGCAACAACTGCAGCCGCTACAACTGCTGCCGCTGAAACAACAACAGCTGCTGCAAACAACGCAGATATCCCTGCGGACGCTGTTACCGCTACCGGCTCTGCAAAGGGCATGGACGGTGACGTTACCGTTGAGGTTACTCTGACAAAGGATAAGATCTATTCTGTTAAGGTTACCGATCAGCACGAAACCGAGGGTATTGGTACAAAGGCTGTAGAGCAGATGCCTCCAAAGATGGTAGAGGGAAATACAATCAAGGTTGATACTGTTTCCGGTGCCACTGTTACTTCTACTGCAATTCTTGAGGCTGTAAAATCTGCCATCAAGGCTGCCGGCTTTGATCCTGCCTCTTTTGAAAATGATGTTGCTGCAGGTGAAAAGGCTGCCGATGAAACCCTCGATACAGATGTTGTTATCGTAGGTGCAGGTGGTGCAGGTATGACTGCTGCCATTGAAGCTGCCGATGCAGGAAAGAACGTTGTTCTTCTTGAGTCTCAGACCATGGTCGGCGGTAACTCTATCCGTGCAACCGGTGGTATGAATGCTGCCAAGACCAAGTATCAGGATGAAAATGAGTTTGGTGAGGAAGCCGGTGTTGAGAAGACATTAAAGACTGCCCGCGAGACTTATAAGGACAATGCCGATATCCAGGCTTTGGCTGACACAGTCGAGAAGCAGTGGAAGGAATATC
This sequence comes from uncultured Eubacteriales bacterium, assembly GCA_900318695.1. Lineage (GTDB taxonomy): Bacteria > Bacillota > Clostridia > Lachnospirales > Lachnospiraceae > Oribacterium. The sequence continues at coordinate 8,575 of ONLM01000147.1, forward strand.
AGGCAAAGAAGGAAGGTTACTTCGATTCTGTAGAGCTTTTCCAGCTGGATACCATGATCGGTGGTAAGGGCCTCAACAATATCACTCTTGTAAAGACTCTGACTGAGAATTCTGCTGCAGGCATTGACTGGCTCGAGTCCATCGGCGCTACCTGCCACAATGTAGGTTCTTTCGGTGGCGCATCCGTTAAGCGTATTCACAGACCTGTAAACGCAGAAGGCAAGACTACAGCCGTTGGCGCATACATCGTTCCGATCCTTGAGGAAAATGTCAACAAGAGAAAGAACATTCAGGTTCTTTTCTCCACAACTGCAGATAAGATCCTTACTGATGACAAGGGCAATGCTACCGGCGTACATGCTACCGGCGAGACAGGCAACAACGTTACCGTAAACGCATCTTCTGTTGTTCTTACAACAGGTGGTTTCGGTGCCAACCTTGATAAGGTTGTAGAATACAAGCCGGATCTCAAGGGCTTCATGACAACAAATGCAGCCGGTGCACAGGGCCAGGGTATTGATATGGCAACTGCTGTAGGTGCAGCAACCGTTGATATGGATCAGATTCAGATTCATCCGACTGTAGAAGCAGATTCTGCACACCTTATCACAGAAGGTCTTCGTGGCGATGGTGCTATCCTTGTAAATGCGGACGGTAAGAGATTTATCGATGAAGTCGGCACAAGAGACGTTGTATCCGCTGCTGAAATTGCTCAGCCAGGTTCTTACTCATGGCTTATTATTGACCAGAAGATGGTAGATGCTTCTTCTGTAATTCAGGGCTACATCAAGGCCGGTTACACAAAGCAGGGCGATGATTACAAGGCTCTTGCCAAGGAACTCGGTGTGGATGAGGATACATTTGATAAGACCATGAACACATGGAATGGTTATGTAAAGGATAAGAAGGATCCTGATTTCAACAGAACTTCTTTCGCTGCTCCACTGGATCAGGCTCCATACTATGCAATCAAGGTAACCGCAGGTATCCACCACACTATGGGTGGTGTCAAGATCAACGAGAACACAGAAGTTCTTAAGGATGACAACACAGCAATCGGCAACCTTTATGCAGCCGGTGAGGTTACCGGTGGTGTTCACGGCGCAAACCGTCTTGGCGGTAACGCAGTAGCAGATTTCACTGTATTCGGAAGAATTGCCGGTCAGAACGCTGCTAAGAACGTTAAGTAATCCAATCAATCCGATACAAAGTCCTAAAAAAGGATTCCATCCCTTATGGCTTTGACCAATACGGAAAAGTTTTCAAGAAACGTCTGGAATTTTAATTTCAGACGTTTCTTTTTTTTATAATTCGTGATACTATGTCGAACGTATACATAGAGATTTATAAGGAGAGGTATGCTCAATTATGAAAAATTCTAAAATAATCCTTCCACTTGGAATTATCGCCATTGGCTGCGCTGCAGCTGTTGTTACCGGTCTTCAGTCCCGTAAGATTGCCTCCGGCAATGCGCCTGCTGATGCAATCACTGCAACCGGTACCGCTCAGGGTATGGACGGCGATGTATCCGTTTCTGTAGTATTTGATTCTTCTAAGATTTATTCTCTCACTGTCACAGAGCAGAATGAGACTCCTAACATCGGTACCAATGCGGTTGACCAGCTTCCGGGCGCCATTGCTGCTGCCGGCAGTCTCAAGGTCGATACCGTTTCCGGTGCAACCGTTACATCTAAGGCTATTCTTCAGGCCGCTGCCAATGCCATTTCTTCTCAGGGCATGGATCCGGCAACCTTCGGTTATGGTGATGCTTCCGCTGCTAAGGAAAGCGCCCCTGCCGCAGAGGCTCCTGCCGATGCCAAGACTGCAGAAGGCACCGCAAAGGGCATGGATGGTGACGTTAAGGTCAAGGTAGTATTTGATGATTCTAAGGTTTATTCCCTTGAAGTAGTTGAGCAGAATGAGACTCCTAACGTAGGTACTATGGCCGTTGATCAGCTTCCGGGCGCTATTGCCGCTGCCGGCAGCCTTAAGGTGGATACCGTTTCCGGTGCAACAATCACATCCAAGGCTATTCTTCAGGCTGCTGCCAATGCCATCGCATCCGAAGGTGTTGATCCTAAGGCTCTTGGTTTCGACGGCGATGTTGAAGTTGCTGCAAAGGCCGAGACAACTGCTGCTGCAGAGCCGGCCAAGACCGATGTTCCTGCTGATGCCAAGACTGCAGAAGGTACTGCAAAGGGCATGGATGGTGACGTTAAAGTCGAAGTAACTCTCACAAAGGACAAGATCTACAGCGTTAAGGTCACCGAGCAGAATGAAACTCCTAACGTAGGTACCAAGGCCATTGATGAACTTCCTGCCGTATTTGCTGAAAAGAATTCCATCAATGTTGATGCTGTTTCCGGTGCAACCGTTACATCCAACGCACTGAAGGAAGCGGTAGAAAACGCTATTAAGGAAGCTGGTTTTGATCCGGCAAACTTTAAATAAGATGCATTGGATTTCATGTGAAATCATGTTAGAGTGGATACATACGTATCCACTCTTTTTTTACTTATTTTTGTGACGAAATGAAGCGATTTCCGGTGTATATGATTGAAAGGAGCCATTATGAGTGACAATGACATCATCAATCTTTACTTTGCCCGCGATGAAATGGCCATCACGGAAACAAGTCAAAAATATGGTGCCTACTGCGGTACCATTGCATATCAGATTCTTTTGAACAACGAAGACCGTGAAGAATGTCTCAATGACACCTGGCTGCATACCTGGAATGCCATTCCACCGAAACGTCCAAGCCTTCTACGCACTTTTCTTGGAAAAATCACCCGTAACCTTGCACTCAATCGTTACGAGAAGGCAACTGCAGCGAAACGCGGCGGTGGTGAAACCCCTGCGGTTCTGGAGGAATTAAGCGAGATTATAGCCGGCCCGACCCACCAGAATCCCGATCAGATTCCGGATATGCTTGCACTGACGGATACCATCAACCGCTTTTTGGAAACCTTAAAACCGGAACAGCGAAAGATTTTCGTTCGCCGCTACTGGTATCTTTCCGACATCCGGGAAATCGCTGCAGACTATGCATTAAGCGAAAGTAAAGTCAAAATGACACTACAGCGTGCCCGGCAGGGACTCTTGCAGAAACTCACGGAAGAGGGGATAACGTTATGAAGGATCAAAAATTACATTCCGGCAGAACACCGGAAAAGGACAGACAAAGTTTCTTTCTCTTACATGCTATAGGCGAAATTGACGATCGGTTTATCGAGGAAGCGGCACCCGACTTGCAGAGATCCCCGGATCAGAAGCATGAAGCCGCGTCGGTAATCCATATGTCGACCCGAAAATCCGTGTGGAAACCGGTTGGCGTTCTGGCAGCAGCCGTTATGCTTTTCGTCGGTGTAGGCTTGTATCTATCCGTTTCGGATAGAAACTTCGGCCTGGAATCCAGTACACCGTCGGCAAATGCCACAGTGGAAAACAATACATCCGGCGAAACATCCATCGCTCCTGCATCAGAAGGCACGCCGGCGCCGGAGAAAAGCCAGGAGACAGATACACCTCTGGCTATAGCAGAAAATAAAAAAACCGAGATGCGTATTGCACAGGCACCGGCCGAAGCTTTCAACGAAAACGCCGAGCAGGATGCTGCGAACGACCAGGTCACTATAGCAAATCCATGGTCTGACTGGGATACTCTGTCACAGGCCGAACAGGATGCCGGCATAAACATTGTCATTCCGGACAGCTTTACCGGAACAGACGGCACCCGATACCAGCATCGCATCTACCGTTCTATCAAAGGCGATCTGCTGGAGATTTTGTATCAGGATGATACCGGAAAAGAAGGCCTTCGAATTCGAAAATCCACATCTGCAGACGCCGGAGAGATCAGCGGTGATTATGAGAGTTATCCGCACACTGTCACCGAAGTCATCAACGGAAATACGGTTACTCTAAAAGGAAACCATGCAATTCGTATCGCAACGTGGGCGCAGGACGGCCGAAGCTATTCTGTATCTTTCTCGGACAGCGAATGCAGTCTTTCTGAGGCGAAAGCCCTGATTGCAGGAATTCATTAAATATAAAGCCATTCCCATTCCGGTCCGCCGGCATTCGGAATGGCCTTTCTTCTTTCCGGCTGAAATCCGGCGCCCTTTACCTCACCTGCAAACTATGTTATAGTAGTCGGTAAATAAATGCATGCGAGGAAAATGCATCTATTAGCGCCAGGACCATAATAGGTCGACGAGGTTGGCAGTGATCGAAAGATTCGGCGGATGCTGTCACGAAGTCGTGAATCGAAAGAGAAAAAAGAAAAAGCGGAATCAACACCGTAACAGAAAGTTTCTCACTCACGGTAACAAAACTCAAAAAAGAGTGATACGTTAGGTTGCATCGCCCACCGACCGGTGGGATTTGTTTCGTGTTCTCTTTTTTGCTTTTCTGTGCTCGTGAAAGGAGAAACTTTATTTATGTGTGGAATTGTAGGTTTTATTGGACAGAGACAGGCAGCACCGATTCTTTTGGACGGTCTCTCTAAACTGGAATATCGCGGATATGACTCCGCCGGCTTGGCTGTTCGTGATGGAAAAAAAGAAATTGAAGTCGTAAAGGCAAAAGGACGGCTTAAGGTTTTGGCCGAAAAAACCAATGATGGAAACGCCCTGATCGGTGACTGCGGCATTGGGCATACCCGTTGGGCCACCCACGGCGAGCCATCGGAAACAAACGCGCATCCGCATATCAGTTTTAACCGCCAGATTGTTGCCGTACATAACGGTATCATTGAGAACTATCAGGAAATACGGGATAAGCTCACCAAAAACGGTTACCGCTTTTATTCTCAGACTGATACTGAAACGGCTGTAAACCTCGTAGAGTATTATTACCGGAAATATAACAAAGGACCGATCGATGCCATTTCCCGTGCTATGATCCGAATCCGCGGATCGTATGCTTTAGAATTCATGTTTACGGATTATCCGGAAGAGATTTTTGTTGCCCGTAAGGACAGCCCTATGATTGTCGGTATCCAGGACAAGGAAACCTTCATCGCAAGCGATGTACCGTCCATCCTTAAATACTGCCACAATGTATATTACATTGACAATCTGGAAATTGCACGTCTCGGCCGCGGCACTGCCGAATTCTTTAACATCGATCAGGAACCGGTTGAAAAGGAACTGGTAGAAATCAAAATGGATGCACAGGCCGCAGAGAA
>ONLM01000148.1 GCA_900318695.1 uncultured Eubacteriales bacterium
AGAAAAAGCAAAAAAGAAAGCAAAAACAAAAGCAAAAGAGCGAGGATGTCACGATGAAAAAATATGATAAGGAATTCAAGCTGGGCGTGCTTGATTATGTACATCGGCACAGGGAGTTGACAATATATGAGTGCTCACAGCATTTTGGTGTGGGATATAGCACATTAAGTCGATGGCTCAGACAGGAAAGAAGTGACAAGGTAGCAGAATGCAATAGGTTACAGCAAGAGTTGCAGGAGGCTAGAAAAACATTGAAAGTCCTTCAAGATGCTTTTGAGTTGATAGATAGCTCGTATAGTAAGCAAGGCTCTTAGCTATGGATAAAATAAGTGGGGATAGTTGGGCAGACACTGCCATGATAGTTGGGGGAATGATGATGAAAGGTTTATCGCTGGATGTAGATTTCATAGGGGGACATAATGATGGTATCACGGATGCAATTCAAAATTGGGAAGAATCGGATGACAATTGCAGCAGTGAGATACATAAGGACATAGCAGCAGTGCAGAAGATGATAGCAAATCATAAAGTGGTTAAAGAAACTGAGGAATTTGGTTTACCGCAGCTTTTGAGAGGGTTGAGGAAGGACACGATATGAATTACGCAATCATTTTAGCTGGTGGCAAGGGGCAACGTTTCGGTGGCGGTAAAATTGCAAAACAGTTTGTGGAACTTACCGGTGTGCCTATGATCGTGTATTCGTTGCGAACAGCAGAAAAAAACGCACATATTGATGAGATATGTGTAGTTGTGGCTGAAAATGAGGAAAGAAATGTAAAAAACTGGATTAGTAAATATGAAATAACGAAAGTCAAATATTTTGCAAGGCCGGGCAAGGAACGGCAGCAGTCCGTATATAACGGATTAAACGTGTTGCCAGCTAAGGCTAGAGATACGGTGATGATTATGACATCTGTGTGTCCCTTCGTGTCGCAAAAGACCATGAATCTTCACTATGAGATGATTAAAAACTATGATGCGACCATCACAGTTGTCAAAGCAACTGATGCAATCACCTTCAGCAATGATGGCAAAAGAGTAAATCGCACGTTGCAAAAGAAAAAAATCTATATACAGCAAGGCCCGCAAGTGTTTCGATATGGCGTTTTAATGCTGGGGCATAAAATGTATATGGAAGATGAAGAGTACAGCAAAATGGATGTTACAGAAGATAGTGAGCTGGTTCTGAATATTGGGGTGGAATGTGGTATGGTCATAGGTGATCGCTTTTGCATCAAGGTGACATATCCGGAGGATTTAGCTATCGCAGAAAGTTTACATCCATTATTTTTGCAACAGGAAAGGAAATACGCTGATGAACAAAATCATTCGTGATGATGTAATACGTATCATTTCTGAAGAACTTCCTTTTGAGAAATTTTATGGGAAAACGGTTTTGATTTCGGGGGCGAATGGCTATGTACCAGCATATTTTGTACATACCTTTGTCGCGCTGAATGAGTATAAAAATGCGAATATACATATTATCGCACTGTGTAGGAACAAGGAACGGGCGGAAAGCAGATTCTCCGAATACTTGGATAGAGATGATTTTGAAATTCTGTTGCAGGATATTTGCGAGAGAATAGATATAGTAAAGAATATTCATATCTTTATTCACGCCGCCAGTCCAGCAGGCATCAAGAAGCGCCACGAAGATCCGGTCAACACCTTTCTGGCTAATGTAAAAGGTGCAGAAAACATGCTAGAACTTGCAAGGAGAAATCCGTGCGAATATTTCCTGTTTTTAAGCAGCGTGGATATCTATGGGAAAATGAATGTCGATGACCGTTTACGGGAAGATATGCTGGGCTTTTTGGATATTTTGGATGTGCGGAATGCTTATTCTAATGGAAAACGCGCTGCTGAAAGCTTGTGCATGGCGTTTCAGGCGAAATACAGTATTCCAGTGTTTATTGTCAGACCTTTCCAAATTATCGGGCCGGGGCCAGAATTGGACGATGGCAGACTGCATATTGATTTCATATCTCAGATCCTTGCCAATCGTCGGATTGTGCTGAAAAGTGATGGCACAGCAATAAGGACGTTTATGTACATCACGGATGCAATCACCGCAATGTTGCTTGTTCTACTGAAGGGGACGGCAGGCGAGGCAGTGAATATTGTGGATGAATCTGGGGAGGCATCGGTAAAGGAACTTGCCGATATGATGGCAGGGAACGTAGCGGATGAAAAGGTGGAAGTAAGCTTTGATTATGGGCAAAGAAATAACATCGAAGTGACAAGGGCGCTTTCTGTGGTGACAGGTGATTCTTCAAAGCTGAAAAAAATGGGCTTTCAGTGCAGGTATTCTGTAGTCAATGGATCGGCAAGAATGATGAAATATTATGGAATTAAGGTGAAGGAGTTATGATTTATCGTAAACTCATGAAAAAACGAATTGGTCTGCTGGGCTCGGAGAAGATTTGTGCAGATTTGAAAGAGTTTTTTAACGAATTGCAATTTGAAAAAATACTGATTTCAGAAAAAGTCACATTAAGTGATATGGATGCTTTTACGGAATGTGATTGTATTCTTGTCGGCGAAGAATACGATGCATTGGATGCCAGTATCATCAAAGAGTGTCCAAAGTTGCTGTTTACGCTGGAAGATATTTATAGAATGGTGGACGAGCTCGAAACCTTCTACATCGACAAAAGATTTAGCGGAAGGCCAATCTGTGTCTATGGGAGTAAGGAAAAAATTACGGAGATGATTGTTTGCAATTCGAATCTGCGAATTGACTATGTGATATTGGATAAAGACATCAAGGATAAATTTGAAATTTCTACTATAGAGCTGTCGAAGTTGCGTCAGTTGGAAAATCCATTTGTCATTATTGCAGAGAATGTCAGTTCTGCAAATAAAACTAAATTTTTGAATATGGGATTTGAATTTGGCAGTGATTTTCACTTTTACAATCATCACGTACCCAATCATCCTACATCCTATTATTTGCAAAAAACGCTACTAGATGTACCCAAATACACAATGCCGTGTG